>WRKB01000102.1 GCA_009778295.1 Betaproteobacteria bacterium
CTGGCTCGCACCACTGGCGGGGTATTCCGATCTGGCTTTTCGTCTGCTCTGCCGCGAAAACGGCGCGGCTGTATGCTGCACGGAAATGGTCAGCGCCAAAGGAGTGATCCACAATAGCCCGGGCACAGACGAACTGTTGCGCTCACATCCTTTGGACACCCCTTTGGTCGTACAGCTTTTCGGAGATACACCGGACAGCATTGCCCAGGCCGTGGAAATACTGTTGAAAAGAGGGATTACGTATTTTGATCTGAACATGGGCTGTGCGGTTCCCAAGGTCACGCGTGGCGGCAGTGGGGCGGCCCTGCTGCGTGATATCCCTAAAGCTCTTGCAGTAGCTAAGGCGATGCTCTCCCTGGCCGAGCCAGGCCATGCCGGCTGTAAACTGCGGCTTGGCTGGGAAAATAAGGACAAAACATGGCGTGTTCTTGCCCCTGCCTTGGCCGATGCCGGAGCCGGCTGGCTGACGCTGCATCCGCGCTCCGCCAGGCAGGGTTTTACAGGCAGGGCAGACTGGGAGGTGTTTGTAAAGCTTGCCTCCATTCTTTCCATCCCCCTGATCGCCAGTGGCGACCTTATGAAAGCCGAAGACGGAGTACGCTGTCTGACTATGGGCGGGGCAAGCTGCGTTATGTATGCCAGAGGCGCGCTGCGCGATCCTGCGATTTTTGCTGCGCATAAAGCCTTACTTGCCGGGCGTGAACCAGCCGTTCTCAGCCTGCAGGAACTGCGTAGGCGTATCGAACGCCACGTCGAACTCGCCCGTGAATACGGCAGGCGCGGAGAAAAGGGCGCGCTCCTGCAAATGCGCAGCCTTGTGCCGCGCTACGCCAGCCACCTGCCCGGCGTACGCTTTTTGCGCCAAGCGCTTTGTACCTGTAAGAGCTGGGAACAGTTTGAAAATGTCATGGAAGATTTTTTTGGAGGAAAATCTCTGACAATGTTTTCTCCAACGCCTTCAAGGAAATATATATGAAGATACTACGCGCAAATACCGCCGGATTCTGCATGGGTGTAAGCTTGGCCCTGGAGCGCTTGGACAAGGCATTAAAAGAGCACAAGGGACCGATTGCCACCCTTGGACCGATTATCCACAATCCGCAGGTGCTGGCCGAGTATGAAAATAAGGGCGTGCACCAGATCAAGGGGATGGCGGAGGCCAGGCGCGGAGAATGTGTGGTCATCCGCGCGCATGGCATCCCCAAGACAGAGGAAGCCCTGCTGGTTGAGAGCGGTGTACAACTTGTGGATGCTACCTGCCCTAGAGTCAAGGCAGCTCAGCTTGCCATCGATCGCGCCACCCGACAGGGGCAGTGTTTGTTGCTTTTTGGGGAGGCTGAGCACCCGGAAGTACGGGGCTTGCTTTCCTACGCCCACGCGCAATGCCATGTGTTCGGCTCGGTTGACGAATGCAAAGCACTGCCGCTTGAATCCGCAGTACCATGCGTGCTGGCTGCACAAACCACACAGGATATCCGGCAGTTTACAATGATGAAGGAATACCTGGAGCAGCGCCTGGGCAGCCGCATCCCGGCACTGCGTACTATCTGCGGCGCCACGAAAAAACGCCAGAATGAGGCTCTGGAGATTGCTGCCAAGGTGGACTGTATGATAGTGATAGGGGGACGTGAAAGCGGCAACACCCGCCGATTGGCAGAACTTGCCGCAGCTACTGGCATTCCCGTCTTGCATGTGGAAAGTGAAAAAGAACTTGAAACAGCGTTTTTCAAGGAAAAATCTCTTGCAGGTCTAACGGCTGGCGCATCTACGCCGAAAAGTCTTATTGACGCCGTGGCGTTTTTCTTAGAGAGTTTATAACTCATCGGCATGCAAGATATGTTTTCCCCGTCAACATCGAACGGGCGTCTCTAAGGTACATGCTCTCAGTTGGCCGCTATGGCTGAGTGTGGCGAATTTTACGCGGAGGCCGCATGTCTTCTTCAAATATGACCAATATCCTGTTGGAAGCTGGAACTAACGAGCTTGAAATCGTCGAATTCTACCTGGATGAAGAGAATGGTTCCGATGCAACGCCATACCGGGGTCACTACGGGGTGAATGTCGCGAAGGTTCTGGAAATCATCCGGATGCCCAAAGTAACGGAACTGCCTGAAGTACAACATGCGGCGGTGCTTGGCGCCTTCAATCTGCGTTCCAAAATTATTCCTTTAGTTGATCTTGCATTATGGCTGGAAAAAAAGACGGTGCAAAGCCACGAACCCAAAACCATCGTGACGGAATTCAACGCCGTTACCACTGCGTTTATGGTTTCCGGCGTCAACCGCATCCACCGCATCAGCTGGGAAGAGGTAGAACCGCCAAACCCGTATGTAGCCAAGGCATCAAAAGATACGGTTATCGGCGTGGTCAAGTTGGAAGGGCGTATCGTTTTTCTGCTGGATTTGGAACGTATTGTCTCCAATCTCAATCCGGCGTTGGGGCTGCGGCTTGACGACCTGGGCGAGGATTACGACCGCTCCACCCGTTATCGCGCGTTGGTGGCAGATGATTCGGCCCTGATTCGCGAAATGCTCAAGGATTTGTTGGAAAAGGCCAACTTTGACGTGGAAGTAGTGTTCAACGGGAAAGAAGCCTGGGAACGTCTGCTGGAGTTGAAAACCAAGGCCGAGGCAGAAGAGTGCAAGGTCACCGACTATGTACAGGTGATGGTTTCAGATATAGAAATGCCAGTTATGGACGGCCACAATCTCACTAAACGCATAAAAGACGACCCGGCGATGAAAAATCTGCCCGTGTTGCTTTTTTCCTCGCTTATTACCGACAAGTTACGCCATAAGGGCATATCCGTCGGTGCGGACGATCAAATCTCCAAACCTGAAGTCACTCAGTTGGCCAAACGAGCGCTGGCCTTAATTAAAAGCCGCCAAGCCGAAGGCCGGTATTGAAACAAAAATTTTATTCTGCCCCAAACTGAGTACCTTTTCATGCCTGTTGACCCCTTCAAAGGACAAACTCAAAGGGAACCCGTTCTAATGCCAGATCTGCCGCAACAGAGCTAAACTGGCAATACCCAGAAAGGTCATGACAAGTGAGCCGAAGAGGTGCAGTCCGGCGGCGGTGGCGGCCATGACGAAGCGTTCCTGCTGCAAAAGGGCGACCACCTCAGCGGAAAAAGTGGAGAACGTCGTCAGCGCGCCGAGGAACCCGGTGATTGCAAACAACCGCCATTCCGGCGCAAGCGAAGGGAATAAGGAGAAAAAACTCATCAGCAGGCCTATACAGTATCCGCCGACGAGATTCGCCGCCAAGGTTCCAATGGGGACAGGCGGAAAAAGGGAATTCAAGGCCAGACCAAGCAGCCAGCGGGATAGGGCTCCGGCGGAAGCTCCTATGCTGATGGCGAGAATGGAGTTGAGCATATAGTGTGCCTCAGGATGCAACAGCTTTACAGCAAGCCGGGCATATGCCGTAAAGATAGAGTCGGTGCCGCGTTGGAAGAAAATTATGCTGCCGGGCGAGATCTTCCTGTAGG
>WRKB01000103.1 GCA_009778295.1 Betaproteobacteria bacterium
CTTTTTCTGGAGGCCATCGCCGCCCTTCCCCATGCCGTCATTGTGGGCTGCCGGGATTTCTCCGTGCCGGACGTGCCCGCTTCTTCCCGTTTCGGGCGCAGTTTTTCCGCCTTCTGGATGCGGGTGCAGACGGGGGTGAAAGTGCGCGACATGCAAAGCGGTTTCCGCGCCTATCCCCTGCATGTATTGCGCTGCCTCAAGCTGGCGGAACCGGGTTATGCCTTCGAGGTGGAAGTTCTCGTGCGCGCTGCCTGGGCGGGATTCCGCGTGCATGAGATCGGCATCCGCGTCCATTATCCCCCGGCCGCTGAACGCGTTTCCCATTTCAGGCCGTTCAGGGATAACGCGCGCATCTCCCTGCTCAATACCCGCCTGACCATGCGCGCGCTTCTGCCCGTTCCGTTCAGGCAGCACGTCTTGCATGGGAAAGACCGGATTTCACTGCTGCGGCCTTTGGAATCACTACGCCGTTTGCTGGCTGACAAAGCAACGCCGCTGGAGCTTGCACGCTCGGCGGCGGTGGCGATGGCGGTTTCCACCTTGCCGCTGCCGGGGCTGCAAAGCATCCTGCTGTTATTGTGCATCGGCTGGTTGCGTCTGAATCGCCTGTGCGCTCTGGCCATGATTCCATTGACATGGCCGCCCCTGGTGCCCGGCCTGTGCGTGCTGGTCGGCTACCGGCTGCGCAACGGCCGGTGGCTGACGGATTTTTCTCTGCAAACTCTGGGCTATGAGGCGCCTCAGCGCCTGCTCGACTGGGTGCTCGGCGCCTTGTGCATGGCGCCGCTTTTGGGTCTGGTGGCGGGCTGTGCGGCATGGGGACTGGCCTCTCTTACCACGCGCGCCATGACGGCGGACAAGGGACGGCGGATATGAAATGGTCAAGCCGTAGCTTGGGCTCACCCTTGCAGTATCAGATCTTCCACTGGCTCACGCGTTGCCGGGCCTTGCCGCTTGCACGTGTTCTGCTGGCGTTTGTGGTTTTCTAT
The DNA here is from genome assembly GCA_009778295.1 of Betaproteobacteria bacterium. Classification (GTDB taxonomy): domain Bacteria; phylum Desulfobacterota; class Desulfovibrionia; order Desulfovibrionales; family Desulfovibrionaceae; genus WRKB01. The sequence continues at coordinate 990 of WRKB01000103.1, forward strand.
TACACTTTGCTGCCGCAGGTGCGCCGCCGCTGCTCTTTTTACCTGCAACGGCGTTTCGGCAGGGCGGAGGGCTGGACGGGCTTTATCCACGCCTACCGATTGTACCTGAATTTCGGGCAGATCCTTCTGGACAGGATGGTTGCCGGAACCACCGGCCGTTTTCCCCTCTGCGTCACCGATCCCGCAGTGCGCGCGATACTCCTGGAAGCCGCGCTAAATCCGCGGGGCTGCATTCTGCTCACCGCGCATGTAGGCGCGTGGCAGGTGGGCTTGGCGGGACTGGAGCAAGTGGATCGTCCCGTACACATTGTGCAGGTTCATGACCCGGATGACCCGGACAAACACTATTTTGAGCGCGGTAAGGGGCGAATGTTTCATGTCATCAATGTTTCCGAACCGATAGGAGCTTTTGTCGCTATGACCGCAGCCCTGCGGCGCGGCGAGTTTATTTGCCTGATGGGGGACAGGCTGCCGAATGACCGGGATACGGAACACAATGTGACAGTACCTTTTCTCGGCGGCAACATAGCCCTTCCGATCAGCGCCTATGCGCTGGCCTCCATAACCGGGGCGGAACTGGTCATGCTGTTCACGGTGCGGGAGAAGGGACTCACGCGGGCCTTGCTGGCCGAACGGCTCAAGGTGCCGCCGGAGTTGTCACATCATGATCCCGGCGTCTTCTTGCCGTTCGCGATGCGTTTCGCGCAGGCCATGGAAGCATGTGTACAAGGTTATCCATATCAATTTTTTAACTTTTATGATATGTGGTTGGATGAAGATGATAAAAAAGGACGTTGAAAAAGCGCTCAAGTCGGCCCTAGTCGAAGGTCTCCGCCTGGAAGGCATACAGCCGGAAGATATTGACGACCAGGCTCCTCTGTTCGGAGACGAGGGCTTACGGCTCGACTCCCTGGACGCGGTTGAGTTGGTGGTGATCGTGGAAAAGCATTTCGGCGTGGCGATAGCGGATGCTGAAGAAGCACGGGGCGCGTTTGCATCCCTGAGCGGACTCGCAGAGTTCATTCTGGCGCGCAGGCAAAGCTCCTGAACATGTCCGTCGTGCGCAACACATCCCTATTTACAGCCCGCAGGGGGGTCGCCGTCACCGGCATGGGCTGCATATGCGCGGCGGGGCAAAGCCCCGCTGACGCGCTGGACAGCCTTGAGCAGGGGCGCAGATATCTTGCTCCGCCGGAACTTCTTGGCGCGCGGAGCCTTCCCTTTCCTTTTTTCGCCGCGGACGAGAGCTGCTTCCCTGGCGGCCGCCGCCGTTCCGCAAGAGACACGCTGGTTCTTGCCGATGCCGTTGTCCGCGATGCTCTGGCCCAGTCGGGTTTGCCGGAAGAAAGTCTGGGCCGGGCAGGCATTGTGCTGGGCACCACGGCAGGGAGCGCCCTGCACTTTCTTGATTCCTACGCGGCCAGCCGCGCCCGGAGTCCCTGCCGGACGCCGGATCGCGAGGACTATTTCGCTTCAAACCTTGCTTTGGAGCAGGACATTCCAACGTGCGGGCCGCGCATGACGATTACGAACGCCTGCACTTCCGGAGCTGACGCCATCGGCCTGGCGCTGGACATGATCCGGACGGGGCAATGCGAATGCGTGATCTGCGGTGGGGCAGATGCCTTGAGCCTTGTACCGCATACGGGTTTCGCCCGCCTGATGATTTATGACAGTGCGCCCTGCCGGCCTTTCGACCGGACGCGCGAAGGTCTGAACCTGGGCGAGGGCGCTGCCGCGCTGGTTCTTGAGAGCATGGAACATGCGCGGCGGCGCAATGCCGCCATTTTGGGATATATACTCGGGTATGGAAGCGCGGCCGATGCGTACCACTTCACGGCGCCGCACCCGGAAGGGCGGGGGCTGGCCGCATCCATCCGCATCGCGCTTGAACAGGCTGGACTGCATGTCACGGATATGGCCTTCATCAACGCCCACGGCACCGCAACGCCTGAAAACGACAAAGTGGAGGGCAGGCTTCTCGCCAGGCTTTTCCCCGCAACACCGGTCTGGGCCAGCAAGGGTGGAACGGGGCATACGCTGGGAGCGGCCGGGGCGCTGGAAGCAGTGCTTACCCTCCAGGCATTGAACCGCAGGCGTGTACCTGCCAGCCCGGGATTCCGGGAACCTGACCCGGAGATAGGCCTCATCCCCACCCGGGCTGTACATACGCTGCATTCCTCGTATGCGCTCTCCACCTCGCTTGGTTTTGGCGGAGGGAATGCCGCCCTTGTGCTGGGCAGGGGGGAGCTATGAACGAAAACGGCGGCCTTTTCGCGGCCGTTGCCGGAACCGGGCTGGCGTACGGGTTTGGCGGGCCTGACCGCTCGTCAGATGGGCGCGGGATGTCGGCGCATGCAGCGTCTTCCGATACAGCCGAACTTGTCGCAGCCCTGCCGGGAGTGTCGTTACGCCGGATCCCGCGCTACGCCCGCATGGCCCTGCTGGCCGCCGTGCGAGCGCTGGACGATGCCGGATGGCGGCGGGCGCCAGATATGTGCGATATCGC
>WRKB01000104.1 GCA_009778295.1 Betaproteobacteria bacterium
TATTCATCGAGACGCGCCTTGATTTCCATGGGCGTCAGCAGGCAGCCCTCGTTCTGGATGTTGTCCGCCCTCTGGCGGGCGATGATGTCGTTGCAAACCGCGACGCACGCTTCGCAAATGCTGGCGTTGTCCTGCACGATAAGCTGCTGGACTTCGTATTCCTTTTTTCCGCAAAAGGAACAGCGCAGACCTTTGTCGTTCTGTTTGGCGTTCATGAAATTCTCCGTTCGGGACGGTACGTTGTCTGGCGGCAAAGCAAGGCGCTCCCCGTCGGGGAACCCCCTATTTCGCCCCTTTTTTCTGCCCCTGCATATCGCTTCGGGAAACAAGGATGCGGTCGACGATGCCGTATGTTTGCGCTTCCCCGGAAGTCATAAAATAATCGCGCTCCGTATCGGCAGCCACCTTGTCCAAGGGCTGTCCTGTGTGCATGCTCATGATTTCATTCAATTTATGTCGCAATCGCAACACTTCGCGGGCGTGGATGTCCACATCCGTGGCCTGGCCGGAAAAACCGCCCGAAGGCTGATGAATCATAATCTGGCTGTTCGGAAGTGCAAAACGCATGCCTGCCGTGCCCGACGCAAGCAGCAAGGCCCCCATGCTGGCCGCGCGCCCGATGCACAAGGTGGCGACGGGCGAGCTGATATAGCGCATGGTGTCATAAATGGCGAGGCCGGCCGACACCGCGCCTCCCGGGCTGTTGATGTAAATATAAATTTCCTTTTCCGGCTCCTGCGATTCCAGAAAAAGCAGCTGCGCGCACACCAGGGAAGCCACGTGGTCGTCCACGGCGGTGCCGAGCAGGATTATCCTGTCTTTCAACAGGCGGGAATAAATATCATAGGCGCGCTCGCCGCGTCCTGTGGTTTCTATGACTATGGGTACAGCCGTCATACCTTCTCCCCGGGAAGAGCGCCGAGATCGGCCCTGGGCTTGAGTTCCTTGAGCGCTTCGGTCTCCCTGACCACCACTTTGGCATACATGGCTTCCATGGCCTTGTCCGCCAGCAGCCGATCCCGCAGATGGAAGATCATGCCGCTTTTCACATACAGGTCCTTCAGCGAGGCGACATCTTCGCCGGAATGCATGGCCGCCTGATACAAATGACCGTCAATTTCCTGATCCGTCACCGTCAGATTTTCCTTGCGCGCCACGCGCAGTAAAAAGACCTGGGAACGGGTGATGCTTTCGGCCTCGGGCAGCACTTGCGCCCGCAGCTCTTCGTATTTTTTCCCCAGGGAGGCGATATTCTTGCCCTGGCGCTCCAGCCTGCCCTGCATGTCGGCGAGCAGATTTTTGACGTTCAGGTCGAGCATGCTCTCGGGCAGGGGAAAATCCGCCATCTTGAGCAGGCCGTCGAGCAGCTTTTTTTGCGCCGCGCCCCGGTGCAGATTTTCCCGGCTTTTTCTGTAGGAAGCGTCAATGCCTTCGCGCAGCTTGTCCACATCCTCAAAACCCATGGATGCGGCGAATTCCTTGTCGAGCTCCGGCAGACGGCGCTCTTTCACGGCATGCACCCGGATCCGCATGCGCACGGTCCTGCCGGCCAGCTCAGGATTGATAAAATCCGCGGGAAAGGCGATATCGCCTTCTTTTTCCTCGTCAAGGGGGATTGTTTTGACCAGGGCCTCAAAGTCTTCCAGGGCCTGGCGCTCCCCGAGGGGGAGCTCGAAATTCTGGGCCTTGATGCCTTCGACCGGGGTGCCGTCTTCAAAGCCTTCAAAGCTGATGACGGCCACCTGGCCGTCCACGGGCGGGTTCGCGCCGTCCACGGGATGCAGGGTGGACTTGTCGCGCCGGATGCGCTCAATCACCTGCTGCACTTCCTCGGGCTCAACCACGGCCTTTTCCTGCTCCACCTCCATGCCTTCGTAGACCGGGAGTTCAAATTCCGGCAGAATTTCAAACGAGAAGGAATAGCGCAAAGCTTCGCCGCGCGACAGGTCGCCGCCATCCAGATCAACGCCGGAAACGGGGGTGAAGCCCCCTGTCTGCAGCACCTCGTTGATATGGACATTGATCAAGTCCTGTTTGGCTTCCTGATAAATCTGGTCGCGGAAGCGCCTTTCCACCACGGAAGCGGGGGCCTTGCCCCTGCGGAAGCCGTCGATTTGCACCGAGTTGCGGTGCATGGCCACGGAAGCGGCAATGGCGGCGTCCACCTCCTGGGCATCCAGGCTGACATGGATTTTCTTTTTTACCGGCGAAAGATCCTCAACAACATATTCCATAATCGGGAAGCTCCTTGTCATCTGAACGAAATTGAACTTGATACAGTATACCACTCTGGCCTTTGCGGTCAAGCCAAAGCTTGGCGGGGGGAGCCCCCCGCCTTGCCGTGATGCTGTGTCAGCGCGGGAGTTTCAGGCCGGGAATTTTGCGTTCCGCAAAGAGCGGGGCTTCAGGATCGCGGGCCTCCTGTTTTTACCGTTTTCTCAATGGGCTGCACAGCCAGCCGCAATCCCATGACGCGCAGGACGCTTGAAAGACTGCGAAATTCCGGATTGCCCTCGACTGACAGCATCCGATAAAGCTGATTCTGGTTCAGGCCGGCTTCTTTTGCCACGCCCCGGACGCCTCCGAACGCCTTGGCCATCTGGCGCAAGGCAATAAGCAATTCGGCCTGATCCCCGTCTGCCAGGATAGAATTCAACAACTCCGCTGCATAGGCCGGATCATTGCTGAATACCTCGGCCATTGCCTCATCGTGCGCTTTGTCGTTCATAAGGTTTTCTCCACATCATTTTTGCGCTTCCAGTTGCGCCAGCAGGCGCAGGCGTGGCCTATGTCGGCGTCTTGATTGCGCTTGTCTCCTCCGCATAGCAGGAGGACTATGGTCGAACCGGACAAAGCGTAATAAATGCGATACCCTGGCCCCACATTCATACCCAATTGTCATTTATAAACGATAACATGTCAACAGGCGCAATCCGATTTTGTTATTTTCATACCCCTTTACACTCCCCGAAATCCTGTTATTCTAGCCGGCGCAGACCGTGCTGTTCCGGGCCGTTTCGAGTACGGCGCATGGCGGCCGGGATGAAGGCGTTGGCGTGGGGACGCATTACTGAAGGAGGCGGCCATGCATGATCTGGGTGAAGCAGACAGGCGTCTGCTCGACTTGCTCAAGCAGGAAAGGCAACTGTCCGTCGCGCGCTTGAAAGAAGAACGGCGGGACTCGCACCAGAAACGGCTGTATGACAGGTGCCCGGAGAAAGATGGAAGCTTGCCCGAAATACCGTTGAGCGAGGAATTTGAGCGTCTTTTGGCCGCGGACGACAAGATTGCGGCCGGGGAAGGCTGTGAAGCCGTGAGTGTGAAGCAGGCGGAGGAAAGGCGGCTGTTCGACAGGCGCATACATGACAGGCGCGCGTGCGATATGCCTGTGGCGGAAGAAAGACGGCGGCCGTCCCCGGAGTTGGCCGACAGGCGCATGGGCGCGGACAGGCGCGCGTACGGCGGCGGCTCCTCCGTCTCCTTGCCGGAAGTGCTGCTGAACGAGGAAATTGAGCGGCTT
>WRKB01000105.1 GCA_009778295.1 Betaproteobacteria bacterium
ACAGGCGCCGCCGGGGCAGCCGAAAGAGGCGCGGCCCCCGAAGAAAGCCCCTTGTCCTGCGGCCAGGCTTCCGGCCCGGCCTTGTTAATAGGGGCGCGGATGCCTTGCACATCCGCCGGGTCATCGTGCCCGGAGGACGGGGCGGTTCCGGACGCAGCCGCGGACGCACCGGAAGAAACGGCGCTGCCCGATCCCGTCTGCGCTGCATCGGCCACGGCAGTCTGCGCAGAGGGAGGTGCGGGCGGGCGCCAGCGTTCGCCCAACGGATCGGGGTATACGTCAACAATCACCTGCACGGGGCTGGGCCGCATCACAATGTACCCAAAGGCCGGATTGCTCAATGAAAGCTCTATTTTCGTTCCCTGCTGCGCCGCCCCGGTGAACAATTTTGTCTGTTCAGGCGCCGGTTGCGCAGAAAACTGGTTTACTTTCGTCAGATTGACGCTCAGGGTCTGCGTGCCGCTACGGTTCACGGTCAGGGCGGCATCCGGCTCGTCCAGGATGATTACGAGACGTTCACGCCCTGAAGACGCAACGCTCCACCGCCAGGAAGCCGCCAAAGAAACACTGGCGGCAAAAAACAGCAGTATCAGGGCTGCGCAAAGAATCCGGGCGGCGCCGGAAAACAGGAGCTTTTTCACACAGGAGTTTTTTTGCAAAAAACGTGCTAACACAAATAATTGTGCGGACTCGTCATCCAGGCTTTTTCTTCAATTTTTCAATAAGGGTCGTCCGCTTGATCCCCAAAAGTTCGGCAGCTTGGTTCTTCACTCCTTCGGAGCGGGCAAGGGCTTCTTCAATCAGCCGGTCTTCAACGGCATCGAGGAATTCCTTCAAACCCAGGGCATGGGTACCCAAATCCGCCAGCGTAGGCCATACGAACCCCTGCTTCCGTAAAGGCTGCGCCGGTTCAGCAAGGGGCGCCGGCTCGGGCAGCGCCGCGATATCCCCCACCGCTTCAAGGATTTTCGCCGGCAGATCAGGGGGATGGACCTCATCGCCGTCCACGAGGATACTCAGGCGCTCCATGAAATTTTCCAACTCGCGCACATTGCCCGGCCAGTTATAAGCCAGGAGTATTTTGCGAACGCCCGGGTCCAGTCTCAGGCGAGGCCGACATTTGCGTTCGCAAAAACGCGCAAGGAAATGCTCAGCCAGCAACAGAACGTCGCCGTTGCGCTCGCGCAGGGGAGGCAGATGCAGGGGAATGACATTGAGGCGATAATACAGGTCTTCCCGAAAACGTCCCTGACTTACTTCGCGTTCCAAATCGCGGTTGGTGGCGGCCACAATGCGCACATCCACCTTTTTCATGCCGGTGCCGCCGACACGCTCGATTTCCTTTTCCTGGAGCACACGCAGGATCTTGACCTGCAAACTCAGATCCATTTCCCCGATTTCATCCAGAAAGATAGTGCCGCCGTCAGCCACCTCAAAACGCCCGGGACGGGAACGGATGGCGTGTGTGAACGCTCCTTTCTCGTGGCCGAACAGTTCGGATTCCAAAAGCTCTTTGGGAATGGCCCCGCAGTTAATGGGCACAAAAGGCTTGACTGCACGCGAACTCTTGTTGTGCAGGGCGCGTACAAGCAATTCCTTACCGGTGCCGGATTCGCCGGTGACGAGTACAGTGCTGTCTGTGGGCGCCACCTTCAGCAACACCCGGAATACATCGGCCAAGGATGCGCTTTGACCGATGATGCCGTTGCTTTTCAGCTCCATAAACCCTCCAGCCCGTTTGGAACACAGTATATGCAGAAGGCGCCCAGCGTCAATACACTGACACAGGCGTAACTGCCGACAGGAATAGGCCTTTTGTAAAAAACACCCCGCGCCTTGACGCCCAAGACAGAGGATTGTATAGCTTATCGGCCTTACGAGCCATGCCGCCTTAGCTCATTTGGTAGAGCAGCTGATTCGTAATCAGCAGGTGGCGAGTTCAACTCTCGCAGGCGGCTCCATAAAAATAAAGGGTTTATGTGAAGAAAAAGCACATAAACCCCTTCTTTTTTCCAAAATCAGGGTAGCAATAGGGTAGCAGAATGTTCGCAGCCGGAAATCTGTGACGCGACACCTAGAAGTTAACGTGCAGGATCCCTCCCCAAAATGCACGGGCCTCTTTTGCCATCAACAAACGAGGATCGTCATTCATGAGATCGTTCATCTTCTTCCCCCCGGTTTTTGAAGTGCAAAAAAAGCGGCCCAAGATGAACCGCCTTTGGGGGGGGTATATACTATTGGCAATCTTTCGCCGCCATGCAGACAAACGCGCATCCAGCCTACTGAACAAGCATATCAAACCCGCTACCAGGATGCAGAATAGCCCTCTTCTCTTTTTCTGCGGCAGATTCGGCCTTTCCCTGCATGCTGTCCTTGTTTTCATTGAACCACGCCTGAGCTGTCGGCCCGGAAGTAACCCATGTACAGCCGGACAGCAATTTTTGCAGTTTTTCGTCATTCACAAGTACCGGCTCGAAGGCAAAACGCGCCTTCATTAAGCCCATTTTTGGGTCTACGCGCACATAATAGAATTTTTGAGGGGCAAGGTCGGCTTCAAGCATATTTGAGCTTTCACCGCCTACAATAAAGATATGCTTGCCCGGGGTCGTTTTATGCAGGAGCTTGGTATTTGCCGAAACTATGCCGACGAACTCAACATTTGATCCAGTTGCTTCTACAAATGACTCCACAACTGGAGCCTGAATAGCACCACCGAAGCTTGTATCACGGAAAAATACAATGGCAGCTTGATTCTCGGATAGGGCACCATCATTTTGCCCTATCGTTGCCACTTCCATATGTTTACTGGCGCACCCCACCAACGCGGCACACGCCGCCAACGCCGCCAAAACCAGCATCACCTTGCGCATGGAAGCCTCCGTCGATAAATGTGGACAAAAAAGCGGCCCGGATGAGCCGCCTGTGCGTTTCGTCTATGGGCGTATTCAGTCTGGAAGACCTTGCAAGCCAAGGATGGAAATATCTTCATCCACATCGGGCCAATGCACCCCGTAGCCCCTGCCCATCAACCGCCAGTGCGATCTTTGAGTCGCATTGGCCGAAAGAAGACGGGGAAACCAAGCCAACGGCGCGGAGATCGTCCTTCCGTCCGCAAGATCAAACATGACGGAATCGCCGTCAAACCGGACGCCCATCGCTGTATGGTCAAGAATTGGGACTGAAGAACTCATGCCATGCCTCCAAAAACGTTTCCCTGTATTCCTTTACAAGCGCAAGAAGCTCCGTGAGTTCGTTGGCTCTGAAGCCATATGACATTGCCAAATGGACGTTTGCAAGCCATATCTTTGCTTCTTTCTCTCCAGCCTCAATATGGACATGTGCGGGATCTCCGGTTTCCGCCACAGCCGCCGCTACGGGGTTTCGCGCCATCCGTTAGCGGCCTTGACCGTAGGTGAGCTTGCGAACCGTACGGACAAGGACAGCAGAGATAAGCTGTGAGCCGTACGAGCAAGGACAGCAGAGATACAGCAGAGATGGCGGGGATCCATATTTTCCGCCCTGGCAAAACAAGAAACCAAG
>WRKB01000106.1 GCA_009778295.1 Betaproteobacteria bacterium
GGGGGGGATTACCCTCCCTCCTGTTGTCTGTCGTCAATCTCACATAGCCCTGCCGCAGACACCTTTTGCCCCTGGCGCCAAAAAGCCATGTATAAAATCTTTTGCGGCCATAAAGGAGCGAGCTGCCGGGCGCAGACAGCTTACGCCATACAGTCCGTCCTGACAAACAAGACTCAGGGCGCCATCTGCACCGAGCCACAAACTCCCGGCGGCAACTCCGGCAGGCCGTTGCCCGCCCGGCTCGCCGGGAGCAAACGCAACAGGCAGTTCCCTCGCCACCCCACCCTCCATGCGCGGAGGCAGGCAAAGCACGGCATGGGCGCCAGGCCATGGGGTTACCGCACGGACCTGCGCATGCACAACGCATGCCGGGGCGTTCCAGTTAATCTTACCATCCGCCTTGCTGAGCTTGGGGGCATAGCTTGTATCGGCACCGGACTGCGGCACGGCCCTGGCCCTGCCGTCCGCAATATCCGTAAGCACCGTCACCAGCAATGTACCCCCCAACTGTGCCAAGGCATCATGCAGACTGCCTCCCGTGTGTTCGCCGATCTCCATTTCCCGCATGGCATAGATCGGACCGGTATCCAGCCCGACATTCATATGCATGATGGAAACGCCTGTACGTTCGCAGCCGTCCATGATGGCCCGCTGGATAGGTGCCGCCCCCCGATAGCGCGGCAAAAGCGAAGCGTGTACGTTGATCGGCGCAAGACGGGGGATTTCAAGAATCGCTTGGGGCAGGATAAGACCATACGCCACAACAACCAGAACATCCGGCTTGTATCCTGCAAGTTCGTCTCGTTGTTCGACGGATTTGAAATGTTCCGGCTGGCAGACGGGCAACCCGTGTCGTTCAGCCAACAATTTCACTGCGGGTGAGGTCAGTTGACGGCCCCGCCCTGCCGGGCGATCCGGCTGGCACCATACGCTGCGCACAACCCCTCCTTCCCAGGCGAGAAGGTGCTCAAGCACGCTCGCCGCAAAAGGCGGTGTTCCCATAAAGGCGATGTCTAAAGGTTTTTGCGGCGCAGCCATTTCTTCACCCGCGTATCGAAAAGCGTCCGCTTCAGGCGGCTTATATGGGCCAAAAACACCCTGCCTTCCAGATGATCAAGTTCGTGCTGCAGACAGACCGCCATCAGGCCCTCGGCTTCCACACGGACGGGGTTCCAATCCAGATCCAAAGCGTCCACCGCCACCTTGGCCGCACGGTTCACCGGCGCGCGGTAGTTAAACGGAACGGAGAGGCAGCCTTCTTCATCCTCTATCTGGGTCGGATCCAATACAGTCAGACACGGGTTGATGAATACCCGCAAATCCTTGCGTTCATCCGGTCCACTGGCATCCACCACGATGAGACGGATGGGCCGCCCCACCTGCGGCGCGGCAAGCCCCACACCACGCGCCTCATACATGGTTTCCGCCATGTCACTGACCAAGGCGCGGGTGTCGTCCGTGACTTTTGTAAGTGCAACAGCCGGTTGCGCAAGGCGTGGATCTGGATATTGAAGGATGTCGAGCAGCATGTGTTTGTATTTTGTAGCGGCATGACACGAAACAATGCCCCGTCGGTCACGCCTTTTCCGCTTTTTCGCGTAAACGCAGGCCAAGCTCACGCAACTGTTCCACCGATACGCTATCCGGGGCCTGGGTCATCAGACAGGTGGCCTTCTGGGTTTTGGGGAAGGCAATGACATCGCGGATAGACTGCGCACCTGCGAGCAGCATGTTCATGCGGTCAAAGCCGAAGGCGATGCCGCCGTGCGGTGGCGCACCCTGTTCGAGCGCCTGTAGAAAAAAACCAAAGCGGCGCTGAGCTTCTTCCTCACTCAATCCGAGCGCGTTAAACATGGTCCGCTGAACAAACGCGGAATGGCTGCGAATGGAGCCGCCTCCGACCTCAGAACCGTTGAGCACCATGTCATAGGCACGCGCAAGCGCATCCTGCGGCCGCGTTTTTACAAGCTCCAGATGCCCCGGTTGCGGGGCAGTGAATGGGTGATGGCAGGCCACGTACCGCCTTTCATCCTCGTCGTACTCAAAGAGCGGGAAGTCGGTAACCCAAAGAAAATTGAAACTGCCTTCGGGAATCAAACCCAAGTTTTCCGCCAGATGCACCCGCAGGTTACCGAGTGCGGCATTAACCGTACCGGCTTCGCCGGCTTGAAAAAAGACCAGATCGCCCGCTTGCAGATCCAATGACTTGGCAATGGCCTCGCGTTCCGCTTCTGAAAGAAATTTGGCGATGGGCGACTGCCATTCGTCAACACGGATTTTAACCCAGGCCAAACCTTGCGCGCCATAGATTTTTACGAATTCGGTGTACTCATCAATATCCTTACGGCTCAGAGATTCACCGCCCACGACCTTCATAGCCTTAACCACTGCGGCTTTGGCAAAGAGCTTGAAGCCGGAGTTGCGCACGGCTTGGGTTATCTCCACAAGCTCCATGCCGAAGCGCGTATCCGGCTTGTCCACGCCATAACGCCCCATGGCCTCGTCATACCGCATACGGGGGAAGGGCTGTGGGATATCAATGTCGAGCGTCTCTTTCCAGACCCGGGCTACGAGACCTTCCGCCATCTGCATTATTTGGTCTTCATCCACAAAGCTCATTTCAATATCGATCTGAGTGAACTCCGGCTGGCGATCGGCACGCAAATCCTCGTCACGGAAACAGCGCACAATCTGATAATAGCGATCCAGGCCGGAAACCATGAACAATTGTTTAAACAGCTGCGGCGATTGCGGTAACGCATAAAATTCACCGGGATTGAGACGGCTGGGCACCAGGAAATCACGCGCTCCTTCAGGTGTGGACTTTGTCAGGAAAGGTGTTTCAATTTCCAGAAAGCCCAATTCGTCCATATAGCGCCGTACTGCCTGGGCCGCCCTGTGTCTGAGCTCCAAATTCTGCACCATGCGCGGACGGCGCAGATCCAAATAACGCCACTGCAAGCGCAGGTTCTCGCCAGCCTCGCTACGATCCTCAATGGGAAAGGGCGGGGTTTTCGAAGTATTGAGCAGCTTCCAGGCATGCACCACAACTTCAACTTCTCCCGTTACCATATGAGGATTGGTCATGCCCTCAGGCCGGGGGCGCACTGCGCCTTGAACGGCCAACACGTATTCGTTGCGCAGAATGTGCGCATCCCCGTGCGCTTCGGGTGCAATCTCCGGACTGAAAACCACCTGAGTAAGGCCGTAACGGTCACGCAGATCGACAAAAATAAGCCCCCCGTGGTCACGGCGATACTGCACCCAACCCATGAGGCAAACGGAAGCACCGTTGTCCATCATGGTCAGCTGCCCGCAGTTGTGGCTACGCCGCCAGCCTTCAAGGGGCTGGATATACCGGCCGTGCTCCTGTTGGATGTCCTGACTCATGCTGCCCTCTGCCCTCCGAAGAGATTGGAATTATACGTTCACCGTCGCTGTGATCCGCCTTATCACGTCAGCCTGTGGCAGACTCCACTGTTCGCCCGTAGCCATATTTTTGAGTACCACGCTATCCGCTGCAAGTTCATCCGGGCCAAGCACA
>WRKB01000107.1 GCA_009778295.1 Betaproteobacteria bacterium
GGCGGCGTGTACGAGTTTGGGCTGTGGCGGCTTGCGGCGGCGCAGGACGGCGGCCAGGAGTGGGAGAATATGTACCCCCTGCGGGGCGAGGCCGCCCTGATGAGCTTCAACGGCTGCCTGCTCATTGCCGACGGCAGGGAGGAAGGGCTTGTGGCCTGGGATACGGAGAATTTTCTTGCCGTGCCGGGAAGCCCGCCGAGGCCGACCGTTCTGGGGAGCATTGCCGACAGGGTGATCACGAATTCGCTGGACGCGCCGGATTACGTGTTTTTTTCCGGGCCGCAGGATTTTGAGGACTGGAGCGTGACGGACGGCGGCGCGGCTGTGGACGTGGCGGCGGGCTTCGGCGAGGGCATGGAGGTCAACGGCTTTGCCGTGGTCTATTCCACGCTCATTGTCTCCAAGCTGGCGAAGGATGCCGCTGGCCATGTGACGCAAAAGCGCCTGCACATGATCAACACGGAAGGAACGCCAAGCTCCTGGTCAACGGCGCGGCTCTCAAGCGTGAATGCCGCCTGCGTGCGCGGGGCGATTACCACGGTGCAGGAAAAGGCCTATTTTCTGGATTCCGACGGGATCAAAAGCGCCGCGCCCTCCATTGCCGGAACCTATGGGGATATCGCCGTGGACCCGTCAACGGGCGTGCGCATCCATGCGAAGATCGGCGCCCAGGCGGCGACGGCGAGCAGGGCCTGGCTGCATTGGTGCAAAAACCTCGGCCAGCTCTGGTTCATCATCACTTCCGGCGGCGCTTCGAGCGTGGTGCTGCTGCACCCCATGCAGGGGATGGCCTGGACGGAGGTGCAATACCCCTTTGACCCGGGCTGCATGTGCGAGGTCGGCAAAGACGTGTATCTCGGCGCAGCGGACGGGAGCGTGTACCGCTTCACCGGCACGGGCAAGGATGAGGGCCGGAACGAGGAACGGCCGGTCTACGGCATGCTCAGAAGCCGCAAATTCGGGCAGATGGGCGGCGATCTCATCCTGCGCGGGGCCAAGCTGACCCTGGGGAGCATCCAGCCCACGCGCATCAAGCTGGAGGCCGTTGGGGACGACGGCGCAACGCGCTATCCCCTGGCGGAAGATGAAACGCTTCCGGCCGGCAGCGCCGACGACCTCATCTTTACCGCCAATTACAAGATTTATGATGCGGAATGGTTTATCGGCGGGCAACGGGCCGTTCCGAAGATCTTTGACTGGAAGACTGCCGGGCCGCGCGATCCGGGCCTGTACCTGCAACTGCGCACCGAGGGCGGCCGGGTGACCGTGGACAGCATTCAGGGCCTTGCGGCCGTGGTGGGGTGAGGAATGAAAGGGCAAAGAAAAAGGCGCGTACCGCGCCTTGTGAATTTTCTCCGGGGGGACGGCTTCGACCAAGCACACATCACTGACCCCCATCTTCCCTGCGCCTTTCAGCGCAGAAGCCGCGGCAGTGCCGTAAATTTTTCCGACTTTCGGAGAAAATCACCAGCTGCAGAATAGGGAAAAACCCACAAGAAGTCAAGCGACGAGGGAAAATATGGCTGTCCGCCCTGATCTTGTCCAGGCCATCCTGAAAAAAATTGCCGCAAACGAACGTGGCAATCTATCTGCTGGGTCTGTGCCGGAGTATGTAAATATCATGCTGAAAAACCTGGACGCTCAGTATGTTCATGATAATCTCAACATAAGCGATCACGGTTTGTTTGGGGATCGTATCACAAGATTTTGGCCGCCTGAATATCTTGCTAAAAAATACGACAAGTTGCTTACCTCCAAGACGTTGTTCGCAGCTCCAAATTATCCGGAAAGAGGAGCTACTGAGGCCCTGATCGCGCCGGGGGAAGGGCGATCTCTTTTTGCGCCTACGTCTGAAGCTAACGGCGATATCATGGTGCATACGCTGTACCCGGAGAAAACGCAAAAGATCCTCGACTACCTAAAATCCCTCGGCTGGAATCCCAAGGAACGCAGCTCGGAAGTTGAAAGGGCGCTCAGCGATCTTGGCTACAAGCTCAAAGGCGTACTTCCCATAGCTGCTACCGCAGCCGGGGCCGCTTCCCTGCTCGGCACGCCCGGAGAGGCCCAGGCCTCACCCATGCAGGCTCCTGCCGCGCCGGGGCAACGGCTCGACAACATGAGCGTATACGACGCCCTGCGCCACGCGGGCCTCATGGGTGAGGACAAGCCGCTTGAAAAAGACCCCTGGCTCGACCCCGTGAGCATGGCGCTTGCCCCCATAGGCGTTGCCGGAGCGCTGCCCAGGCTTGGGGCGGCCCTTCTCGATCCGCCTGTTTCCTGGGGCGCGGAGAAGGCCGCCGAGGGTTTCGGCACGTTCATGGATTGGATGTACCCGAAAAACACTGGAGAATCCTATGCGCGTCCTTGAAATCACTCCTGAAAACCTCGGCGAAGCCTGGGAACATGCCGCGCCGTGGCTCGAGCAGGCCAACCTGCGCGGCAGGGGGCGCTACCCCCTGGCGGACATCCGCGCCGAGCTCGAGCGGGGCGTAAAGAGGCTTTACAAGGTCGTGGACGGGGAGCGCTTCGCCTGGATGCTGATCGGCGTGACCGCGAACAGCGCCTTCAAAACCTGCACGGTCTACGCGCTCGCGGGCCGGGGGGCGCTGGACGGGGACTTTTTGCCGCATCTGGCTTTTTTCGCGGAAATGTACGCCCTGCACAACGGGGCAAACTACGTCACCTGCTCGGGCAGGCCGGGCTGGACGCGGGCGCTGCGGCGCTTCGGCTGGGAAGAAACGGGCCGCATCTGCGGCAAGGAGTTGTAATTATGGGTGGAGACAGCAAAGCGGGCGGTTCGGAAACCTCCCTGGTCAGTACCGCTCCCCCGTGGCTCTCGGCCATGGGAGAGCAAAGCGCGGACAAGTTTCAGCAATGGATGGGCAAGCAGGAAAATTTTGACCCCTACCCGGCCATGACCAACCCCTATGCGGGCTATGAGAGCCTGTTCGGGGGCAAGTCCGGGCCGGACTATCTGGCCTCGTTCAGCGCGGCGCCCAGGGCGGCGTACAACCAGGCCCTTACGGACACCAAGAACATGTTCGGGGCCAAGGGCCTGTACGGCTCGGTGGGCAATCCCATGATGAGCGGGGCCATGGCCTCGGCCGGGCAAAATTACGCGACGAGCATGGCTGCGGCGCAGCAGGCCGCGCAGCAGGCGTACCAGAGCGATTTCGACTACGCGGCCAAGGAGCCGGACTGGCAGAACCAGTACGACCTTTCCAAGCTGAACTACAACAACCAGATGACGCAGCAGATCATCGGCAATTATTTGCAGGCGCTCGGCATTTCCGTGCCGTCGATCATGCAGGGCCAGCAGCTCATGACCAGCGAGGACGAGGGCAAAGGAGGCGGCCTGAGCAGCCTGCTCGGCGGGATAGGCGCTGTGGGCGGCTCTGGCGTGAACTCCGCCAACAACTTCTTCGGCGGCGGAGGCGGCGGGGCGATGTCCATGTTTTGCGATGCGGATCGCAAGCAGCAGATCGTCCCGGCCCGGGGCGTGCTTGCGCGGATTGAGGAGCTGCCCGTGTATGAATTCGAGTACAGGCCGGAAGCAG
>WRKB01000108.1 GCA_009778295.1 Betaproteobacteria bacterium
GCGCGTATGGGGAAAATATGGCCCGGCGTGACAAGATCGTCGGGCCGCGCGCCGTCTCGTACCGCCGCGAGGATGGTGGCGGCGCGATCCGCGGCGGAAATCCCGGTGGTGACGCCTTCACGCGCTTCAATGGAGACAGTGAAATTCGTGCCGAACTTCGAGCCGTTGCGTTTGGTCATGAGCGGCAACTGCAACCTGTCCACCATGTCCGGGGCCATGGACAGACAGATGAGCCCCCGGCCGTATCTGGCCATGAAATTAATACTGTCCGGCGTGACGCACTCGGCCGCTATGGTCAGATCGCCCTCATTTTCCCGGTCTTCGTCATCGACCAGAATAATCATGTTCCCCCGGCTGATTTCCTCAATAGCCTCAGGGATGCTGCACAAAACTGACATGCTGTTTCCTTGGTATGTATGATTATAAAAAGCCATGTTCCCGCAAAAAATTCTCGTCCAGGCCGGCCCGGGCGCCCTCCTGCCGGGGGGCGAGCATGCGCATTACGTATTTGCCGATCATGTCGGCTTCCATATTGACCTGTGATCCCGGCGTCCAAGACGCGGCTGTTGTGACGCGCCGGGTTTCCGGAATCACGTTCACCTCCAGGAAATCGTTCCCACAGGCATTTACGGTAAGGCTTATGCCGTCGAGAGCCACTGACCCCTTGGGAATGACCAGTTCTCCATATTCCGCCGGAAAATCCAGCCGAATGCGCAAAGATTTGCCTGCATCCTGAATATGTCGCACCGTGGCCAGGCAATCTACATGTCCCCCCACAAGATGGCCGCCCAAACGCTGTCCAAATGCCAAAGCGCGTTCCAGGTTCACAAGAGCATCTGAACGCAGCAGGGACAAATTCGTCCGGCCGAGCGTTTCAGCCGAAGCATAGGCTGTAAAAAACCCGTCCTTACCGCTTTCTACCGTCAGACAAACCCCGTTCACGGCGATGGACTCGCCAGGCGTGATGTCCTTGAGGGCAAAAAGGGCGCGGATTGAGAGAATGCGCTCCCCCCCGGCCTGCTGCAGCGTCGCCAGGCGGCCCTGTCCCTGAATAATGCCGGTGAACATCGCGTATCCTATGGCCTGTCAGAATGAAAGCACTTTCGATGGAGAACCGGAACAAGACGGCCGCAGCACCATGTGCGCGTCTTCTCCGCACATGCCGAGCGAAGCTATGCGCATGCCCAAGCTTTGATCCATGTGCAGAGGCGCTCGTCCGTCAAAGAGGGGCAGCGCGGCATTATCCCCCAAGATACGTGGAGCCATATGCAGGCGAAATTCGTCCACCAGTCCTTGTTCCAGCAAGGAAAGCGCAAGTTTGCCGCCCCCTTCGCAGAGTACGTAAAAGCATGCGTGATTTTTTTGTAATAGGCGCAGCCCCGCATGGAGGTCAAGCCCCTGGTGTTCGGGCGCCCTGTCAAGGCCGTGGACGTGTGCGCCGATGTCCCGTAGCGCTGCGGCCTCCGGCGAGGCGTCAATCCCGCGCGGGCAGAGAAAGACGCATTGTCCGGGCCGCTGATGTAGCAAAGAGATGTTTTTAGCCGGGTGCGGCAGGCGCGAAGTGAGAATACAGGCGAGCGGCTGGCGGCCCTCCGAAGGGAGTGGACGGGCTGTCAGCAGCGGATTGTCGGTGTAGAAGGTGTTGCCGCCGATGAGTACGGCGCCGCCGCAGCTACCGATGCCGGCGCGCAGCTCATGTACGGAGGCGCGGGAATATTCGCCGCTGATCCATTGCGCATGCCCGCTTCTGGTCGCGATACGCCCATCCAGGGTGGAAGCCAGCTTGAGGATGAGGTAGGGACGTTGTTCCTGCTGCCAGACAAGAAAGTCCGCCGCCAGGTCATGGCAAGCCTGCGCCCGGACGCCCGTTTCCACTTCGACGCCTCGTTCCCGCAGCCAATCGGCTCCGCCCCCGGCCTCGGGATGGGGATCCCGCAGGCCGACGACAACGCGGCGTATGCCTGACTCCCAAATGGCCTGTGTGCATGGGGGGGTTTTACCGTAATGATTGCAAGGTTCAAGCGTCACGCACAGCGTACAGTCCGCGGGGTTAACGCCTTTTTCGGCCGCGTCGCGCAGGCATTCTACCTCGGCATGGGGCTGCCCGCATGCGCTGTGGAATCCCTGGGCCGCGATCTGTCCGTCGCGGACCAGCACCGCGCCGACTACCGGGTTTGGACAGGCGCGCCAGCGGCCTTGTTCGGCAAGGGCGATGGCGGCATCCATGAAGGGTTCGAAAAAAGAGGCCTCGCTTTGCCACATGCGCAGGTTCACTGGGAATTCCGCGAGATACTGAGTTTTTCCGTGTGGATCCCGGCTTCGTTCAACAATTGGGCGGCCAGGGGATCGGGATAGTCCTCGGCATAATAAATGGCTTTGATCGAACAGTTGATGAGCATTTTCGTACACATAACGCAGGGATGCGTCGTGCAGTACATAATGGCGTCCTGAATTTGCGCGCCATGCACAGCGGCCTGAACGATGACGTTCTGTTCCGCGTGCAGCCCCCGGCATATTTCATGCCGCTGGCCCGAAGGGATCTTCAGTTGTTCCCGCAGGCAGCCTGTTTCCGCGCAATGGCGCAGCAAAGCGGGCGCGCCGTTGTAGCCAGTGGCCAGGATACGCTTGTCCTTGACCGCGATGGCGCCGACCTTGCGGCGCAGACAAGTTGCGCGTTCCGCCACCATGTAGGTGATGTTCATGAAATATTCCGGCCAGGGCATGCGGCTCATGGAGCCTCCTCCAGAACGGAACTACCAGGCGAACAGGGGGTATTGCAACGCGAAGCGCGTCACTTCCTCCTGTATCCGGGCAAGACGCTGTTCATTTTGGATATCGGCAAGCGCGGCGGCAATCCAGTCGGCCACGCGGCGCATTTCCGCTTCTTTCATCCCGCGCGTTGTCAGCGCGGGCGTGCCGATGCGCACGCCGGAGGTCACAAAAGGCGAACGGGTCTCAAAAGGCACGGTGTTTTTGTTGACCGTAATGCCTGCCATACCCAGGGCTTTTTCCGCGTCCTTGCCGGTGATGTCCTTGTTGCGCAGATCCAGGAGCATAAGATGGGTATCCGTGCCGCCGGACACAAGTTCAAAACCGGCATTCTTAAGGCATGCCGCCAGCTCGACGGCGTTTTTCAGCACCTGCGCCTGGTAGTCCTTGAAGCGGGGCTGCAAGGCCTCGCCGAAGGCCACGGCCTTGGCCGCGATGACGTGCATGAGCGGCCCCCCCTGAATGCCGGGAAAAATCTGGCTGTTGAGCGTTTTGCCCCAGTCCTCGTCGGAAAGAATCATCCCGCCGCGAGGCCCGCGCAGGGTTTTGTGGGTCGTGGTGGTGGTGATATGGGCGCTGGAGACGGGTGAAACATGCAATCCGGCCGCCACCAGACCCGCGATATGGGCCATATCGACAATCAACTTCGCGCCCACCTCATCGGCAATGGCGCGAAAGGCCGCGAAGTCAATTGCGCGAGGATAGGCGCTGGCCCCGGCCACAATGGCCTTCGGGCGGTGTTCCCGCGCGAGTCCGGCTACCTGGCTCATATCAATGCGGCCTGTTTCCTTTTCCACGCCATACGAG
>WRKB01000109.1 GCA_009778295.1 Betaproteobacteria bacterium
ACGCCGTTATCCGTATCGGCGTCAACAGCGGATCGCTTGAAAAAAAAATTCTCCTCAGGCACGGCGGCCCCACGCCTAGGGCTATGGTCGAAAGCGCCATGAACCAGATACGGTTTTTTGAAAAACATACGTTCAGCGCTCTCAAAATTTCCCTCAAATCATCTTCGGTGCTGGAAACCATCGCCGCTTACCGCTTGCTCGCCAAGCGTTGCGACTACCCTTTGCATATCGGAGTCACCGAAGCCGGTCCCCTGGTGCGTGGAGCGGTGAAATCTTCTGTGGGACTCGGCATTCTGCTCTGGGAAGGCATAGGCGACACACTGCGCATTTCCCTGACCGGCGATCCGGTGCAGGAACTCACTGTGGCCTGGGAACTGCTTCGCTGCCTAGGTTTGCGCAGGCGCGGCCCGGAAATTATCGCTTGCCCCACCTGCGGCAGAACCGAAATCGACCTGCCCGCGCTGGTCGATGCCGTGGAAGAACGCTTGGCGCATGAAACGGCCTGTATCAAAGTTGCGGTCATGGGTTGCGTGGTCAACGGGCCGGGCGAAGCGCGCGAGGCCGACATCGGTCTGGCCGGGGGGCGCGATAAAGGAAGTATTTTCCGCAAGGGGGAAATCATCCGTTCCGTACGGGGACAGGGAGCACTGCTGAACGCGTTTATGGAAGAACTGGAAAAAGTATTGGCTGACCAAACCCATCCGACAGCAAGGAAACACTATGCGTTTGCGTAAAGCTTACATTCCCACGCTCAAAGAAGCTCCGGCTGATGCCGAGGTCATCAGCCACAAACTACTCGTCCGGGCGGGCTTTTTGCGCAAGCTGACTTCCGGGGTGTACATTTATCTGCCGCTTGCCTGGCGCAGTCTCAACAAAATCGCAAATATCGTCCGCGAAGAAATGGATCGCGCCGGCGCACAGGAACTGCACATGCCCATGGTGCAGCCCTCCGACCTTTGGCAGGAATCCGGGCGCTGGGATTTCTACGGCAAGGAGCTGTTGCGCTTCAAGGATAGGCATGATCGAGACTGCTGCCTTGGCCCCACGCACGAAGAAGTCATTACCGACCTGATCCGGGGCGAAGTACGTTCCTATCGTCAACTGCCGTTGAATCTTTATCAAATCCAGACGAAGTTCCGCGACGAGATCCGCCCGCGTTTCGGCCTGTTGCGCGGGCGCGAATTCATCATGAAGGATGCCTATTCCTTTGATTGCGACGACGAAGGGGCCGATGTCAGCTACCGGAGCATGTATGACGCGTACTGGCGCATTTTTTCCCGCCTGGGTTTGCGTTTTCGGGCGGTGGAAGCGGATTCTGGCTCCATCGGCGGTTCTTTTTCGCATGAGTTTATGGTTCTGGCGGAGACGGGCGAGGACATGATCGTGTCCTGCACCTCCTGTTCTTTTGCGGCCAACGTGGAACGCGCTCCTGTCGTCTGGCGGGGAGAAAGCTGCCGGCAACAGTGCCCGCCCGTCGAGCTGACGGCGACGCCCGGCGCGCACTCCGTGGCCCAGGTTTGTGATTTTCTTGGAGTACAGCCGCAGCAGCTCATCAAAACCGTCATTTTTGCCGTGGACGGCAATCCTGTTGCCGTTCTGGTGCGCGGTGACCGCGAGGTCAATCCTGTCAAACTGAAAAATTTGCTGAACGCCGGTGAGCTGGCAATTGCCGCTCCCGAGCAGGTGCGTGAATGGACCGGCGCGCCGGTGGGCTTCGCCGGGCCGCAGGGGTTGCATGCCGTCATGCATGTCTATGCCGACCTGGAGTTGCGCGGAGGCACGGACTGGATTGCCGGAGCCAACAGGGGCGATATGCATGTGCTTCACCTGAATCTGACGCGTGATGCCACCGTCACTGCTTTTGCCGATCTGCGCGTCATTGGCGCCGCCGATCCCTGTCCGCTCTGCGGAGCCGAAATCGAAACGGCGCGCGGCATTGAAGTCGGGCATGTCTTCAAGCTCGGCACCAAATACTCCAAGGCTCTGAATGCCGTGATCCTTGATGAACAGGGCAGGGAACGTCACATTATCATGGGTTGCTACGGCATCGGCGTTTCGCGCGTGCTGGCGGCCTGTATCGAACAAAATAACGATGCCGACGGCATCATCTTTCCGCCGCCCATCGCTCCCTACGATGTGGCGCTGCTCAACCTCGACACCCAAAATGCCGATCTGTGTGCCAAAGCAGAAGAGTTGTACGCCATTCTCCAGACGCAGGGACTGGATGTGCTGCTGGATGACCGCGAGGAACGGCCCGGCATCAAGTTCAAGGACGCCGACCTCATCGGTTTGCCCGTCCAGCTTGTTCTTGGCGGTAGGGGATTCGGGCGCGGTATGATCGAAGCCAAAGACCGCCGCAGCGGCGAAAAAGCAGAGCTGCCTCTGGAGGGATTTGCTGCCGCGTTCGCGACATGGCGCGAACATGTCCTGCAAGGTTGGAAATGACGACGCACGGAAAAGAATCCTTGTAATAAGCTTTGAGTATGCCGGAGGCATATGAGCTTGATACTTACCGTCCGGGAATTGACGCGCCGGATACGCACGGGACTTGAGGCGAATTTTCCGTTTGTCTGGATACGGGGCGAAGTGAGCAACCTGTCGCGCCCATCTTCCGGGCATATCTATTTTTCGCTCAAGGATAGCGAAGCGCTGCTCAACTGCGTATGGTTCAAGGCTGCCCAACGCGATAGCGAAGGCTTTGATCCGCTCACCGGGGAGGTTTTTCCCGAAGGTCCGCGTCCAAGCCTTGCGCGCATCTTACAGGACGGGGAGCAAATTTTTTGCGCGGGGCGCATCACGGTTTATGCCCCGCGCGGCAGCTATCAATTGGTGGTGGAACTGGCGCAGCCCGACGGCATGGGGCAACTGGCCCTGGCGTTTGAAGCGCGCAAGCAGGAGCTGGCGGCCCGTGGCTATTTTGCGACGGAGCGCAAGAGGAAGCTCCCCCCTCATCCCATGAAGGCGGCGGTGATTACCGCGCCGGGCGGGGCGGCCGTCCGTGATTTTTTGCGCATCGCAAAAGAGCGGGGTTACGGCGCGTGCATACGCGTATACCCCGTGCCCGTGCAGGGGAATGCGGCAGCGCCGGCCATTGCGGCGGCGTTGGCGCGGATCAATGCAGAAGGCTGGGCGCAGGTGGTGGTGCTTATCCGCGGCGGCGGTTCCCTGGAAGATTTGTGGCCCTTCAATGAGGAAATCGTGGTGAATGCCGTTTTTACGTCCGCAATACCTGTACTGGCAGGCATCGGGCATGAAGTTGACACCAGCATGGCGGATATGACGGCGGATGTGCGGGCTGCGACCCCCAGCCATGCGGCGCAGCTCCTCTGGCCTTTGCGTAGCGAGCTGTTGCAGCGCGTCGATGATATGGAAATTGCATTGCGCCGCGCTCATGCCCGCTGTTTTGAGGACGCCGCCATGCGTCTTCAGGCGTTGAGGCAGGCGCTACACTGGCTTTCTCCCGGCAAGGCGTTTGAGCGCAAGAACGAAGCGGCAGCGCAGGCGCACGCCAGGATACAGCAAGCCGTGATCCGCATTGTTGAACGCGAGGAATACCGGCTGGAGCAAAACGGACTGCGTCTGC
>WRKB01000110.1 GCA_009778295.1 Betaproteobacteria bacterium
AGAGGAGGCAAAAGCTTCGCTCAGCCAGCTTGCCGAAGATTTGAAGGCCGCAGGGGTGCTGTTGAAGACGGATGCCGGGAAACAGATCTTTGCCGGCGTGTTGCAGAAACATGCTGCGATTGTTGAAAGTTTCGATCAGATGATAGTGTTATACCGGGAATCTGAAAAAGGAATGTCCAGGCTGGAGGCTCTGCGTAGAAGCATGACGGAGGCCATTGAGACCCTGAGCGCGGACGTTGACAAGGAAATGAACGCGAACGGCGCCACCATGCTCGCCTCTGAGGCTAACACCCGGCAAATGATGACGATCATCAGTGTTGTGGGCGTAGTCATCGGTCTCCTGTGCGCCTTTATCATCATTCAAGGTTTTATCCGGGTGCTCAGGGATCTGAGCGGCTTTGCCGCGGCTGTGGCCCGCGGCAACTTTAACAACAGTCTGAATGTGAAGGAAAAGGGCGAAATCGGCATCATGGCGGAGGCCATGCGCGAAATTCCCGCCGTGCTCGGGCGCATCATGGAGCAGACCAAAAGGCTGGCCAACAACATTTCCATGGGCCGCTACCGCGATCACATCGACAAGACGTCCTTTTCCGGGGCCTTTGTCGAACTGGCCGATTCCGTGAACTTTGTGGGCAACACCTTCAGCAAGCTGCTGGATACCTTGCCTGTGCCGCTGATGGCCTGCGAAAAGGATAACTCCATCCTGTTTTTGAATCAGGTTGCCCAAACGGTTTTGGGCGGCAATCCCATCGGCACCAAGTGCGCGGGGCAGCTTAAAGCTGCGGAGTGCGGCAACCCGGGCTGTTTTGGAGTCTGCGCCATGTCTAAGGACGGTTCGTACTCGGGTGAAACTATTGTCTACCCTCAGGGCAAGCGCATGAACATCGCTGTTGCTTCCATGCCGCTGCATGATCTCTCCGGGGTGACGACAGGGTACATTGAAGTGATCACGGACTTGACGGAAGTCAGGAGCAAGCAGGCTACCATGGAGCGGGTAGCCGCAAGCGCCGCCGAAATTTCGGATCGGGTAGCTGCCGCTGCTGAAGAATTGAGCGCCCAGGTGGAGCAGATTTCGCAAGGGGCCGAAATGCAGCGTGACCGGGTAAGTTCCACGGCCACGGCCATGGAAGAGATGAATGCCACGGTGCTGGAGGTTGCGCGTAGCGCTGGCCAGGCATCGGAACAGAGCGACAGTTCGCGTCAGAAGGCCGAGGACGGCGCCAGACTGGTCAACAAGGTGGTGGGCGCCATCAACTCGGTGAACGCCGTGGCCGTGACCTTGCAGGGCAACATGCACGAACTGGGCAAATTGGCTGAAGGCATTGGCGGGGTGATGAACGTGATTTCGGACATTGCGGACCAGACCAACCTTCTGGCCCTGAACGCGGCCATTGAGGCGGCCAGGGCCGGTGAGGCCGGTCGGGGATTCGCGGTGGTGGCCGACGAGGTGCGCAAGCTGGCGGAAAAGACCATGTCCGCCACTCAGGAAGTCGGGACGAGCATCACGGCCATCCAGAGCTCGGCGCGCACCAACATCGGTGAAATGGGCAAGGCTGTGGAAAACATCGGCGAAGCCACCAGCTTGGCCAATTCTTCCGGCGATGCCCTGAAGGAGATCGTGGATCTTGCGGCGGCAAGTTCCGCGGTCGTCACCTCCATCGCCACGGCGGCCGAGGAGCAAAGCGCCACTTCCGAAGAGATTAACCGGGCCATTGAAGAAATCAATAACGTGGTGGGCAGTACCACCGACGGCATAGTACAAAGCTCGGCCGCCGTGCAGGAACTCGCGCGCATGGCGCAGGAACTGCGCAGCATTATGGCTTCCTCGGCGAGCTGACCCACATTGAACGCACGCGCCCGCCGGAGCGGACGCGTGTCCTTTGTCAAGTTCGTCCAACCTGGGCTGGTCGAAGTATGTTCAGCAAGATGAAGCTACAGGCGAAAATATTTTTTCTGGTCACCCTTGTTGTGGTCGCATCTTTTTTGACCGTCATCATGATCGTTTCCCGCCGGAGCATTGACATGGCGAAAAAGGACGCCTTCAGCCTGGCCGAAGAAATGGCGGAGAAATACAAAAACGAGATCAAAGTGGAGTTGCAAGGGGCAAGGGTAACCTCGGAAACCTTGGCTAGCGTGTTTGAAACATTGAAGAATCATGGTGTTACCGACCGGGCGGTCATGAACGGCATCCTGAGAAATGCCTTGGCGCAAAAGGAATATATCACGGGATTTTGCATCGCCTATGACCCGGATGCTCTTGACGGAAAAGACGTCTTCTACGCTGGAAAAAAGCCGGAGTATGACGATACGGGCAGATTCGCGCCGTACTGGAGCAAGCTTGGCGGCAATATCAAGGTGCAGCCGCTCTACGACATTGATGCTTCCGAATGGTACGAGATTCCCAAAAGAACAAAACGGGAATTCCTTACCGACCCTTACCCCTATGAGGTGCAGGGCCATACCGTCATGCTGGCCAGCATGATCTTTCCTATTCTTCACCAGGACGAATTTATCGGCATTATAGCTTCAGACATCGTCCTTGATAAGTTTCAGGAGATGGTTTCGCATGCTCATATGCGCCGTAGCGGCGCGTATACGGAAATATTTTCCAATTCAGGCGTTGTGGTGGCCCATCCCGACAAGCAATATCTCGGCAAAGATGTCCGGGAAGTACTGCTTTACGATCTGTTGAAGTCTGATCCCGCCAAGGTCGGTTTGGCCTTGCAAGCCGCCAGAGCGTATCTGGGGAAAAAACCGCTCATGGAACAGGCGGATGCGGCTTGGCGTGAACAACGCGGCAAGCTTGTACAATTTGTCTCCCAGTTAGAGGCATATGCGGCGCGGCCTGCTGACGGCGGGCTGGATTTGTCGCTGCTGTCGCCGGAAATGGCCGCTGAAATGCTCACCGTGGACGCAGACTGGCTGCGTTATGCGGCAGTAGCCCGGGAGGCGATCAAAACCGGCGCCCTACATATTGATAGTGGAAAAAATTTTTACACCGTCTACATGCCGGTTCAATTCAACAAAGACACAACCCCCTGGTCTGTCGTGGTCAGCGTGCCCATGGGGGGAGTGCTTGCCGCCTCGGACAGCCTGCGCAACTACGTCATGACAGTATCCGCTGTCTCCATAGGCATCATCGCCTGCATCCTGTATCTGATCGCAAAAAACGTGACCAAGCCGATTCTGGTGCTGGCGAACACCGCAAAAACCCTTGGCGAAGGGAATTTCGACGCCGTAGTGCCGCCCAGCCGAGGCAATGATGAAATCAGCGTCTTGTCCAGGGCGTTCAAGGTCATGGCTGAAAAGATCACCGATCTTGTCATCAAATTGCAGAATTACGCCAAGGAGCTTGAAGAAAAAAACAGCGCCCTGCAAAGCCTGAATGAGTGTCTTGTCATCGCCAAGGAGCAGGCGGAAGAGTCAAGCCGGGCCAAAAGCGATTTCCTCTCCAACATGAGCCATGAAATACGCACGCCGTTGAATGCTGTCATCGGCATGACTTCCATCGGTAAGGCTGCCTCTGACCTGGAAAAAAAAGACTATGCGTTCGGAAAGATAGAGGGGGCGTCCACCCACCTGCT
>WRKB01000111.1 GCA_009778295.1 Betaproteobacteria bacterium
CCCTGCCGTACCAGGATCTCGCCATCATGGACGCCTGTCTGGAGTGTGGCGTGCACTATCTGGATACCGCCAACTACGAACCGCCGGATACCGCGAAATTTGAATACAGCTGGCAGTGGGCCTATCGCGAACGCTTTGAGCGCGCGGGGCTGATGGCATTGCTTGGCAGCGGCTTTGATCCCGGCGTGACGAATGTGTTCTCCGCCTATGTGATGCAGCACGAGCTGGACGAGGTGCATATTCTGGATATTATCGACTGCAATGCGGGCGACCACGGGCAGCCCTTTGCCACAAATTTTAATCCGGAAATCAACATCCGCGAAGTCACGGCCAGGGGGCGTTATTGGGAACGCGGCGAGTGGGTGGAGACGGATCCGCTCTCCTGGTCCATGAATTTCGATTTCCCGGACGGCATCGGTGTAAAAAAGTGTTTCCTCATGTATCATGAGGAGTTGGAGTCCCTGACGCTGCATTTGAAGGGGCTTAGACGCGCCCGCTTCTGGATGACGTTCTCGGAAAATTATCTGAACCATTTGAAAGTGCTGGGTAATGTCGGCATGACGCGCATCGACCCCGTGCGTTTCCAGGGGCAGGATATTGTACCTGTTCAGTTTCTTAAGGAGCTGTTGCCGGATCCTGCCTCCCTCGGGCCTTTGACCAAGGGGAAAACCTGTATCGGCAATGTAATGCGCGGGATGCAAAACGGACAGCCCAAGGCCGTGTATATCTATAATATTTGCGATCATGAAGCCTGTTACGCGGAAGTAGGCTCGCAGGCCATTTCCTACACTACGGGTGTTCCGGCCATGATCGGCGCCATGATGATGCTCAAGGGCGAATGGATGCGTCCCGGCGTATGGAATATGGAAGAATTTGATCCCGATCCTTTCATGGAGCAGCTTAACCTGCATGGATTGCCGTGGACGCTCGTACCCTGGAAAGATTGACGAAGGAAGAGCTTCCTTCTCCCTGTTTTGTGCTGGATGAGGACAAGCTTCTCGCCAACGCCGCACTCTTGCGAAGCGTGCAGGAGCGTAGCGGGGCGAAAATCTTGCTCGCCCTCAAGGGTTTTGCCATGTGGAGCGTATTCCCTCTGCTTTCGCGGGCGAAGGGGAGCGGCCCGCTGTGGGGCTGCTGCGCGAGTTCTCCCCATGAGGCACGCCTGGCGCGGGAAGAATTCGGCGGCGAAGTGCATGTTTTTGCCGCCGCCTTTTCCGACGAAGATATGCGCAGCATCCTGCGCTGTGCCGACCATGTGGTCTTCAACTCCTTCGCGCAGTGGCGGCATTTCAGCAACATGGTTAGAAACTGCGGCAGGCAGGTTGAATGCGGCATACGGGTCAACCCGGAGCATTCGGAGGGTACTGTACCCATATATAATCCCTGTACTCCCGGTTCGCGCCTCGGCGTACGGCGCAAACATTTTGAGCCGGATGGCCTGGATGGTATTTCTGGCTTGCATTTTCACACCCTGTGCGAACAGGGCGCAGATGCCCTGGAACGCACGTTGAACGCGTTTGAGAAAAGTTTCGGCATTTTTCTCCGCGGCATGAAATGGGTCAACTTCGGCGGCGGGCACCACATCACGCGGGAAGGCTATGATGTGGATCTGCTGTGTGACTGCATCGAACGCATCCGCGTGAAATATAACGTGCAGGTCTATGTGGAGCCTGGCGAAGCGGTCGCCCTGGACGCAGGCTGGCTTGTCTGCACGGTACTGGATGTGGTGGAGGCGGATATGCCTGTGGCCGTTCTGGACAGTTCCGCCTCCTGTCACATGCCGGATGTGCTGGAAATGCCCTATCGTCCATATGTCGTAGGGAGCGGCCTGCCCGGGGAACAGGCGCATAGCTACAGGCTTGCCGGGAAATCTTGTCTGGCGGGGGATGTGATAGGGGAATACAGTTTCAGTGCGCCGCTGGGCAGGGGGGATCGTCTGATTTTTACCGATATGGCGCACTACAGCATGGTCAAAATGACGACGTTCAACGGTCTGGCATTGCCGGCCATACTTCGCTACCGGGCCGCGCAGGACGAATTGGAACTCGTGCGTGCCTTCGAGTATGAGGATTTTAAGGGGCGTCTTTCATGACATACTTCGCGCGCGCCTGAGTGTTGTTCCGGGCGGCGCAGACGGGGAGAGGAGCCATCATGTCATCGCGTATGGATGAAATTTTTGCCTGTAATAAAGCTTTTGTCGAAAACAAAGGCTACGAGGAATATCTCACCGATAAGCTGCCGAATAAAAAGTTGGCCATCCTGACCTGTATGGATGCTCGCCTGACCGAACTGCTCCCGGCGGCGTTGGGGCTGAGGAACGGCGACGCCAAGGTGATAAAAAATGCTGGCGGAACTGTTACGCACCCTTTTGGGAGCGTCATGCGCAGTCTTCTGGTTTGTATTTACGAAATGGAAGTTGAGGAGATCGCGGTGGTGGGTCACCACGATTGCGGTATGCTGGGTTTTGATCCGCAGGCCATTGTAGAAAAAATGCTGGCGCGGGGCATACCGCGGGAACGGCTGGCGATGCTCAAATATTGTGGCGTGGATCTGGGGTCCTGGCTGGTAGGTTTTGCAAGCGTCCAGGCATCGGTTCAGGATACCGTTGCCCTTATCAGGCAGCATCCGCTCGTGCCGGAAGACGTGAACGTGCATGGCCTGCTTATCGATCCCGTAACCGGCCGTTTGAGCCGGGTATAGGCGGTGAGGTAAAATTTCAATATCCATTACCCAACACGCGTAGCTCCCAGCACTTCCGGCACATACACCGGCCTGACCTTCTGCCAGTCAGTATGCTCGTTCTCAGCAACCCACAGGTCGTGACCTCGCTGCATGTTCAGCCATAGCTCCGGCGTGGTGGAAAAGGCGCGGGATAGCCGCAACGCCATATCCGGCGTGACTCCTGCCCGCTCGTTGAGTATGGTGGAGAGGGTTTTGCGTGAAACGCCGAGACTTTCCGCCAGGGAAGTGACGGTCAGCTTCAGCGGCTTCATGTACATCTCTTTTATCATTTCACCGGGATGCGTCGGCTTGCGTGTCATCTTGCGCATAACGCACCTCTTTAGTGGTAATCCTGATAATCCACGATATAGGCGTTGCCGTCTTCAAAGCGGAAGGTCAGCCGCCAATTGCCGGAAACCTTTACAGACCAGAACCCTTTGAGCTTCCCCTTGAGTTGGTGAAGCCCGGAAGCGGAGTTCGGGCTCAAGACAGACTTTTCCCCGGCGGTAGAGCTGCTTGTGGTACTCGGGAGCGTTAGAATATCCCGGCAATGGATCTGGCCAGATTTTCCTCAATCGTGGGTTGAGCTTCTTCAAAAGTCAAATTGACTTTATTGGCCGAAGTGCCGATGCGGGTCGCATAGCGGACCCTGCCCGACTTTTTGTCCATATGTTGCGAGACTGTGGATCCCCTGCCGCTGGCAATGTTGGATTGACGCGTTTCGGACACATCCTTTCCGGCCTTCTCCGAGACCATGACATCGGTAATCATGGAATAGGTCACGTCCTTGACCGCGCTGTTGACGGCCACGTCGACAATGCCTGCCGCAGCGCCGCCGATGAGCCCGCCGGTAAGCGCACCTGTGTG
>WRKB01000112.1 GCA_009778295.1 Betaproteobacteria bacterium
TGCCGAAAGCGCAGGGCATTCTGGTCACGGAGGTGTACGCGGCAAGCCCGGCGGCCAAAGCAGGCATCAAGGCCGGGGACGTCATCACGGATATCGGCAATACTCCCCTGCGCAACCGCCGCGACTACCAGGACGCCCTGCGCAACCATACGCCGGACAGCTCCGCGCGCCTCGTCCTGTACCGGAACGGCACGCGCACGGAATTGCAGATTACGCCGGAGACCTTCAGTAACGCGCTGGCCGAACGCCTCATGAAACAACGCTGGGGTTTTACGGCCGCAGACGGCAGAGAGGGAGCGCTCGTCACCGGGGTGGCTCCACAAGGGATTGCCCGCGAATTGCGGCAAGGAGACATCATCGTTACCATCGGCAATATCCGGGTGCAAAACAAGGCGGATCTTCTGCGGGCCTTCCGCCAGTACCATATGAACGGACAGATCATGCTGGCCATCGTGCGCGGCGGCAAGCTGTTCTACGGCACGCTCGGCCTCTAGCGCCGCGTCATGCAGCGCCAGGGAAGATTGGCCGATTTATCATCTCATGGGCAAAACAACTTGACACCCGGGAACCCGGACGCTATGCAGTGAGGAAGCAGCGTAAACGCCGGCTCTGCTGGCGGCGCTCTCGACCGAAAAAAAGCTGGAGGAAACAATGGGCTGGACGGTTACTGTCGATACCGACAAATGTATTGGCTGTGGCGAATGCGTGGATGTGTGCCCTGTGGAAGTTTATGAACTTCAGGACGGCAAATCCGTTCCAGTAAACGACGAAGAATGCCTGGGCTGCGAATCCTGCGTGGAAGTCTGCGAACATGACTCCATTACGGTGGAAGAAAATTAGCCCCGACTTCTTGGTGCGTCTACACCTGTAACCCTGAACTGATTTTACCCCGGATGCCGCCGAGCCAGCATATGGGTCGGCGGCTTTCGTTTCCGGCAGCGCCTATGCTCTCAAGCCTGATCCCTATTTTTACGCGCTATACGCTCCTGTGCGCTGAAGCCGACAAGCTGTTTGATCAAATACGCAGCCTGTATCCGGACTGCGTCGCGTGCTCTTTGGGCTGCAGCGACTGTTGCCACGCCATGTTTGATCTCTCGCTGGTAGAGGCCTTGTATCTGAATCAGCAATTTCGCCAAATCATCACGTTCGGCCCCCGGCGTTCGGCAATCATGGACGCCGCCGGCGAGGCCGACAGGCTGGCCACGCGCGTCAAGCGTGAACTGCACAAAACCTCAAAGAACGCCGACATCCGCCAGGTCATGGCAGACGCCGCACGCATCCGCATCCGCTGTCCGCTGCTTGATGACGAAAATCGCTGCCAACTCTACAAGCACAGGCCCATTACCTGCCGCCTCTACGGCGTGCCTGCCGCCATTGCCGGCGAGGCCCACGTCTGCGGGAAAAACACTTTCAACAAGGGGCAATCCTATCCTACCGTTGCCTTGGAGAAAATTCAGGACAGATTGGCGGCCATGAGCCGGGAAATCGCGCAGACGCTCGGCACCCGTTTCAAAGATCTGCACCTCGTCTATGTTCCTGTTTCCATGGCGCTGCTCACGCAGTACGATGCGAACTACCTGGGGCTTGGCCCTGTAAAACCGGAGCCCTGATATGATCCGCGCCACCATTTACCGGGATGGCACGCCTCAAACGCTGACGGTGGAACAGGAAGCGCTCAAGCGCGAACTGTACGAAAGAATGCCGCCCAGACGCCGCAAATTTATTGACCGTATCGGCTACGCCCAGTGGGACCCCTTTCAAAAACCCAATGACCCTCTAGACATACGTTTGGATGTCACAAAACGCACGACACAGCAGCTTGTGCGGGAATTTTTGCAGCAAGCGGACGGGCGGGAAGAACGGCTTGGCAACGAGTACAGGCGAGGTGCGCTGGAATGCGCGCTGGGCGTTGTCAACCGTGATGAAAAATACCTGGGCATTTTTGATTTTTGCCTGTGGTATCATACTCTTTTGAAGGAAGAAGGACACGTTGATGAAAGAACAGTATGAAGACGTCGACGAATATATAGCCGATCTTCAGGCTGAACTGGCAAAGGACGAAAACTGCGCCGCACATCAGTATAATCTGGGGCTGGCCCTGCTGTCCAAGCGCGATTTCTCCGCAGCGGAAGACGCATTTCTAGGCGCCGTGCGCAATTCCCCGCATCTGGCCGAAGCCTATGTGCAGCTTGGCGGCATCTGCCTGACCCGCAACGATCTTGAGGGTTGCCTGCGCTACAACCAGGAAGCCGCTTCCTGCCGCCCAAAATTCGCCATCCCCTGGGGAAACATCGGCTTTGTCCACCTGCAACGGGGAGAACCCGACAAAGCCATTCCCGCGCTACGTAAAGCCCTCAAATGGGAGCCCAAGTTCGTTCAGGCCAGAACGGCCATGGCAACGGCGCTCTACATGCAGGGCGACTATGACGCCGCCATTGAACTCTGCAATGAAGCCCTCCGCCAGGAGGCGAATTTCGGCCCGGCCTGGAACAACCTCGCCCTCGCCCACTTTGAAAAGGGCGAATTCGCCCGGGCGGCGGAATGCGCGGACAAGGCGCAGCAATGCGGGTTTGAAGTGCGCAAGGAATTTCTCGCCGAGCTTGCCGCCCATCATTGAGGGCGGCGCGGTCTTCACGCCGAACCGACAAGGGGGCGGACAGCCGGGAACGTCAGGCGACTGCCTGCATGACCCAGCTTACCCGGCCAATAATGTGTTCGGTAACTTTCCCGAGCGACACCGTACTCTCCGGGGACTCTCCGTCATCAGACCGCAAAAGGAAGCACTGCGTACCGTTGCTGTCCAGAAAAATACGCCTCACCAGCAATCCCACCTGCTCACACTTCAACACGAAAATGCCGCCCGGCAAGGGCCGAATATCCGTGGTATCGACGCCGAAATACGCACCCCGCCGTACAGTG
Organism: Betaproteobacteria bacterium; assembly: GCA_009778295.1. Taxonomy (GTDB): domain Bacteria; phylum Desulfobacterota; class Desulfovibrionia; order Desulfovibrionales; family Desulfovibrionaceae; genus WRKB01. Next base: position 2,920 of record WRKB01000112.1, read on the forward strand.
GGGGCCATATTATCGTCGTGCATGCGCAAAACGAGCATCTCCGGCCCGGCGAAACAGGAAGGAAGCACAAGCGTCCCGGCAGCTTCGAGGGCCGGAACGCGGCCGGTTCCACTGGATAGGCGCCCCATGGAATACACGGTAACGCGCGTGCCTCTGGCAGCGGGATCGCTATAGCGGCCGAGATCCTCCTTCGCGTTCTCAAGGGGACGTTCCGGCAGCGCATCGCTTCCTTCCCTGCGCAGATACATGGGGCCGGTATTGTAACTCAGCCAATCCTGGCTGAGGCCGAACTTTTCAAACAGCGTTATGTACCAGCCGGCGGGAATGACATTGCGCCGCTTCGCATCAGCGATGCTTGACTGGCGTATTCCCAAAATACTTGCCAGTTCGGCCTGCGTTCGCGTGTTCGTAGCAAATTGTATACGGCGATAGGTTTCGATAAACGAGGACACGGCTTCCCCCTTTATAATTTAAAAAGGATAATCATTGCCGAGTGATAAAAAGATATTTTAAAACAGTAACAATTACTATTTTAACTAAGATAAGAAAACGGATCGAAACTGTCAAGCGCCTTTTCATAGGCTCTGTTGCAGGAAGCGGTTGATTTGCAAAGTCTCTCTGTCCCTGCAACAGAGCCGGGGCATCCGCCAAATTTGGGGCAGCTGCCCGCCACGAAGGCGTAGGC
>WRKB01000113.1 GCA_009778295.1 Betaproteobacteria bacterium
GTCGCCTCCTGATTTTTCCCCAAATTTACGATCAGCCCGTGCACTCGGTCAGATACGAAGCGGTAGCTGTCGTCAAGGCCGAGCGCCTGTCGAAGCGAGGGCATTTGCGCCACCGGAAGAGGCCGACGCCCTTTGAAGGCAGAAATCAAGTTTTGCCGAGTTGTACCAATACTTTCAGCCAGATTGTCTCGGTTCAATTTTTTGCAGGCCACTAGATACCCAAGTGCAAAGAGAAGTTCTTTCATTTTTGTCTTATAACATGAACCTTGCTGAACCTGGTTGACACTTTTTAAGTTTCATATATATGATATAGACGAGGACAAAAAGTTGCTGCCGTTGTGGAGGTTACATGCCACCAGGAAGTTTTCTCAAAGTTGAATGACCAGGCTCTGGAAGCTTGCGCCCCCCAAATGGCCTGTCAGAGCAAAGCGAACCTTTCCTCCAAGGTGGTGGAAAAATGTCGGGCAAGAAACGCGTATCATGGATTGACGCCGCAAAAGGGAGCGGCATCTTTTTTGTAGTCATGGCCCATATTACAGCTGATCCATTGCTGTATAGATTCCTTGTGTCATTTCTCATGCCTTTGTTTTTCTTCCTTTCAGGCATTACATTCAATTTTTCCCGTCAAGAACAGTTCATTCGTCGGCATGTACGATCGCTTTTAGTTCCTTATTTCGTTTTTTGTGCACTTAGCTTTCTATACTGGTTCATTTTTGAACGTCACTTTCGGCATTTTTATTTTAATGCAACTTTTGCTTTCCTAAATATTTTTATCGCACAAGGCGGTAAATATATATTCAATTCCGTCATGTGGTTTTTACCATGCTTGTTTATTGTCGAAGTATGCTTTTATATAATCTGTAAAAAAGTATACTCACGTACAGGGGTATCTTTGATCATATTCTCTTGTATGTTGATCGGGTTCGCATTAAGCGGCGCTGAGCCATTCCCTTCCTCTTTTCGATTGCCAGTGCGCTTGCCTTGGATGTTAGATACAGCCATGGTAAGTATTCCCTTTCTATACGCTGGCGCCATGTTTAGCGGCTTAACCGGCCGACAGTGGCTTGGCAGATGGTCTTATGATACATGCGGGGCTGTTTCATTTATTGCTTACGCGCTGTGTATTGGATTGGCCATGTTGTTTCCTTCAAAAATGGATCTGGCCGAGTTCATTCTTCCCAATCCACTTCTTTTCATCGTTGGCGCGTGTTCTGGCATTACGGCAATCATCACAGCGGCAATGTTAGTTCCCGCGCCATGGTTACAAGCTTTGGGGCGCATGTCGCTTGTTATCATGTGCATACATGAACCAATAAAGCGCATACTCCTGAAAATCGCGGAGGTAATTTCAGGGATTAGCATAACTGATTTACGTGCCGGGGTCTTCACTTATGTTGCCATGACGGCAATAACAGTGTTTGTTTGCGTCTTGTGCATACGTGTTTATACGGTATTTGCCCAATGTCTGACAGAAAAAAAGACATGAGGACAAGTGAATATTCCACCGGCTAAAGACAATTTCCCTTGAAGTGTTTTCAAGCGCTTTGCCAGATTGTATGCACTTATCGCAACCGCGCTGTCTTTTTTCGCAGAACCACACCATATCCAACATCCTTAAGAGAAAAGGCTGAATAAGACAAACTGACTACCTGACATTTTCAAAAACAGGATCTCAACGAAACCCTTGCAGAATTCTTCCGCTGGGGTCTTTTCATTCCCCAAAACCAAGCGGAGGTATTATGCGAAACGCGCCAAGTGAAAACGCACTTGCGGCCCTTCCCCGGTTGTACAGCACAGAGTCCATTCTTGTTGGGGACAAAATCATTCACATGCGTTTCTTTCTGCCGGGCTATGATTGGTACGTCGCGACCTTTGACGGCCAGGACGCTTTCATGGGTTTTATTGCTGTGCATGGCGACACGGCCAATGCTGTATGGGGCTACTTCAGTTTGTCTGAACTCAAAAAAATCAAGCTGAGCGGCGTGGAGGTTGACCGCGATATGGACTGGAATCCCATTCCGGCCAAGGACATCGGTATTGGAGTGTAAATATTCCTCAAAAAGTCTCAACCACCAGGAAAATCTTCATTTTTCGACTCTCTCGGCAATTCATCATCTTACCGTTTTATCGTTGAACCGCAGGTTTTTTCATAGCACATTGAAATTTTCCAATAATCTTGTATAATAGACTAAATTGTATGACGTTTTTACCATTGTGCGAACGGCGTCAGGCTCCTTTTGCGCCCTCTACGCCACCTTGCGGGGGCGTTTCCGTTTCAGTGAACATACAGGGATTTGCTGTGCCATTTTGAAGGAACGTATGCTGTTGGGTATGTTTTTTTCGCATAACAACGGGCTGGGTATGCCCGTAGCAAATACGAAACGCCGGGCGACCCTCGTGGCAACCCGGCGTTTTCATGGTACTGTGGCGGAGAGACAGGGATTTGAACCCTGGATACAGGTTTAAGCCCGTATACTCGCTTAGCAGGCGAGCTCCTTCGGCCAGCTCGGACATCTCTCCTTTGGCGTAACGTGCCAGCGCACATCCAATAACAAATAGCCGTCCATGGTGTGGCTGTCAAGACAAGCGCATCCCCACCTGATACACCGCCACGGCAACTCCGTAAGCCAACAGGGTGTTGAAGACAATACTCAGGCCCGCCCAACTCCAGGAGTTCGTTTCGCGGCGGATGACAACCACAGTGACGAAGCACGGAGCGTAGAGCATGACAAAAAACATCATGGCCAAGGCGCGCGCCTTGTTCCAGGACGGGTCAGAGCGTAGTCGGCCTCGGAGCGATTGGGTGTCCTCTTTGTCTACTGCTTCCAGGGAATAGGCGATGCCCAGAGTGGAAACGATGACTTCCTTGGCCGCAAAACCTCCAAGCAGCGCCACATTGGTCTGCCAGTCGAAGCCTGCCAGCTTGCCCACGGATTCCAGCGCCATACCGACGCGTCCGGCAAAAGAATATTGCAATGCAGCTTGTTTTCTGGCGGCCTCCAGAGAGGCCGGCGTCTTTTCTTTTTCAGGCGTGGCAAGCTCGTTGCCGCTCTGTATCGGCCGCACCTTTCGGGTAAATTCTTCAGCCCGATCCGCCGGAAGCTCGGGGAGGGTGATGAAAGCCCACATCAGCACGGAAATGGCAAGAATAACCGTCCCCGCCTTTTGGATATATTCCCAGGCGCGTAACCAGGCGTGGAAGAGGAGGCCTTGAAACGTGGGCATGCGGTAGGGCGGCAGTTCCATGACAAAGGGCGTCGCTTCACCACGTAGGAGCGTGTTGCGCAGCAGAAAGGCCGAAAACAGGGCGGCAACCCAGCCCGCGAGGGTAATGCCGAACATGACGCCCCCCTCGCGGCCGGCGAAAAAAACGGTGGTCAAGAGCAGAAAGACGGGTACCTTGGCGCCGCAGACCATGAGCGGCGCGGTAAGAATGGTGGCGATGCGCTCGCGCGTGGTACGCAGGGTACGCGCGGCCAGAATGCCGGGCACGGCACAACCGCCGGGGATGCCTCCGGAAATGATATAGGGCATGACCGAAGAACCGTGCAGTCCGAACATGCGGAACAGTCTGTCAAGCATATAGGCCACGCGGGCCATGTAGCCGGAATCCT
>WRKB01000114.1 GCA_009778295.1 Betaproteobacteria bacterium
TGGCTGCGTCAAATTTCGCCTGCTATTCCGGTCGAATACCATAAGAGTATACTCCCTCATAGCAGGCTCATTTTCCTTGCCGGAGAACAAAATGGATTATTTGTTAGCACAGCCTAGAGCATTGTAATTCCAATTCCAGATAAAATTTGCCTTGAGTTTTCTCTGGAATTGGAATTACACCAAGTCGCATTCAATCGGGATTGAATGCTGAAAAACGCGCCCGCTCCGGCATGCACCGGCGGCAGTAAATGCCGTCTATGCCTTCGCGGCGGGTTGCTGCCGAAGGCAGCAGCCTCTACCAGGTTGCAATCCGTTTGATTGCAGCTTGGTATTGAAGTTAATCTGCTCCAGGTGGAGAGCAAGTTCAAAATAACCCTGCTTCAGGCTGGCTTTGATAAACGAGAGGATCTGCAGTCCCGTTCGCAGCAAAAGCCGCTAGGCGCTCCCGGCAGGTGCCGCATTCTCCGCAACTCAATGCCTGATTTTCATAGCAGCTCCGGGTCAGGTGGAAGGGAGCGCCCAAACGCATGCCCTGAGCCACAATGGCGGTCTTGTCCATAGTCTCGAACGGCGTCAGCAGGCAGATTTTTCCATCACTGCTTTCCATGATGGCGTTGGCAAGAGCAGCATTGAACGAAGGGCGGCAATCCGGGTATAGGCAGTGATCTCCCGTGTGGGTCGCCAGCGCCATGGCTTCGGCTTGCCTGCTTTCGGCAATCGCCGCCAGGAAAGAGGCGAAAATAAGATTACGGCCGGGAACCAGAGTGTGTTTCATGCTTTCGCTGTCATAGCCTGTCTTGGGGATGGGCCGTCTGTCGGCAGCCAGTAAGCTGCTTGTTGTGTGGGAAAAGGCGTCGCAAAGATCCACCAGCGTCAGTTGAAGCGAAAAATATTCTGCCGCCTTGCGGGCAGCTTCTTCTTCCCATTGTCCGTGTTTTGATCCATAGCGGAAAAATACCGGCAATACCGACTGATACTTCCGTTCTGCCAGGAGCGTGGCGCACAAAACCGTGCTGTCCAGGCCGCCGCTGAAACTCACTACTATCTTAGACATTGAAACCCTATAGATATTTTGCCGGGATGGACCTGGCGGAACTTCTTGTTCTGCGGCTTTGCCGCATCACCATTTATGAAAAATGACAAAGGCCGCAAGCACAATCAGGGCAAACCCCAACACATAGTTCCATTTCAGCGGCTCACCAAGATACAGCACCGAGAAGACCATGAATACGGTTAATGACAGTACCTCCTGAATGGTTTTCAGTTCTGCGGCGCTGAAATATCCATATCCATACCTGTTGGCGGGAATTTGAAAACAGTATTCGAAAAATGCAATGCCCCAGCTTACCGCGATAACGCGCCAGAGAGAAATGGTCGGAAATTTCAGGTGTCCATACCATGCGACTGTCATGAAAATATTGGAACAGAGCAAAAGACCTATTGAAAGAACAGGAACAGGCAACTGCATCACCTTCTCCCCGGGGACAAGTATTTTACCGGTTGTTAAATAAAAAAGTGCTTATGCTGTCAAGTCTTGAAAAAGCGAAATTCTACAGGCTATATGGTCTCGCAAATTGTAGTTTACCTGTTCACGTTCTGTTGCCCACGTTCCGCTTTTGAGGTAGCATTTCCGAAAATGTCCTTTCAACCCTGCGAGCACCTCATGCGTAGAGTAAAAATTTTGTTCTTCTGCTCAGTCCTTGCCCTGCTGGCGTCCACCGGACAAGCGGCCGTTTCCCCGACGCCTCCGGCCCGGGCCAAAGATGACGTCGTTCGCCTGGAAACCAGCCTGGGTGATATCGTCATTGAACTGGACAGCGCCAAGGCTCCACTCACGACAACAAACTTCAAAAACTACGTGAAGTCGGGTTTTTATGACGGGACCATCTTCCATCGGGTCATCAGGAATTTTATGATCCAGGGTGGCGGCTTCATGCCCGAAATGAAGGAAAAACGTACGCAGGCCGCCATTCGCAACGAAGCGGACAACAGGCTCGGCAACAAAAAATATACTATCGCCATGGCCCGCACAAACGATCCGCATTCCGCGACAGCCCAGTTCTTCATCAACGTGAAGGACAATCCATTTTTGGATTACAAGGCATCATCCGGGAACGACTGGGGCTATGCCGTGTTCGGCAAGGTGATTCAGGGCATGGATGTTGTGGATCGGATTGCGCAGGTCAAAACCGGCAACAGAGCCGGGTATCAGGATGTGCCGCTGGAACCCGTGATTATCATCAAGGCGGGTATCTTGCAGTAGCCGCGCTACTTCTTTCCCAGCCCCGCCCGTTGCTCGAAACGGCGCATTGTCAGATGGCAGATGGCGATTGCCAGAGCATCGCCGGTGTCCAGCCCCCAATCCACCTTAACATTGAGCAGCCGCCCAACCATAAAGCTGACTTGGGCCTTTTCCGCCGCCCCCACGCCGACCAGCGTCTTTTTCACCAGGGTGGGCGGATAGTCGCGCACGCTGAGGCCGTACGCGGCGCAGGCAGCGAGGGCAACGCCGCGCGCCTGGCCGAGCTTGAGGGCTGTTGCCGCGTTGCGCGCGGTGAATACTTGTTCCACAGCAGCTTCTTGAGGGGCGCAACGCTCCACAATGGCGACGAGGCTGTGATAAATGGAAGCAAGGCGCGCTGAAAAATCCGCGTCCTTTACATGGATGGCCCCGCAATCCACGAGCCGCAGCACGCCGGACTCTTCGCGCACCACGCCCCAGCCCGTGCAGCGGGAACCGGGATCAATGCCAATGACGGTGACGGAAGCCATCCACCCCCCACAATTTTTTGGAAAATAGCATGGCTCTAGACCATCAGGCAACCACCTGATAGGATAGAGCCTTTGTAAATCTTTGCCATGGGTTTGTCGCAAGGCGAATGTAACTGTATTTCTCGTCGTTAACGACAAACGCAAAGTAAAGCTGCCCAAGCATACCATGCTATAGTTCGGCAAAAAGCTCGTCAGGCAAGTCGAAGTTCGCATGCACTCTTTGCACGTCGTCGTTTTCGTCCAGGGCATCCATAAGCTTCAAAAGTTTTCTGCCCGTCTCCACATCCACGCTGATTGTATTTGTGGGGATCATGGAGAGTTCCGCGGAAAGCATCTCCACCCCGGCGCTTTCAAATGCTTCGCGTACGGTGTTGAAATCCGCCATGGCGGTATGAATGGCCCAGGTATCGTCCTCATCCTGCACGTCGTCGGCGCCGGCTTCAAGCGCGGCTTCCATTGCGGCTTCTTCCGCGTACTTTGCCTTATCCAGGGTGATGACGCCTTTGCGTTCAAACATCCAGCCGACGCAACCGCTTTCACCGAGTGAGCCGCCGTGCTTGACAAGAATATGGCGCACTTCAGCCACCGTGCGGTTTTTATTGTCGGTCGCGGACTCGATAATGACAGCAACGCCGCCTGGGCCATACGCCTCATAGGTGATTTCCATAAAATCGCCACCGGCTTCCTGGCCGGTGCCCTTGCGGATGGCGGCCTCGATCTTGTCCTTGGGCAGGTTGACGGTCTTTGCCGCCGCAATGGCCGCGCGTAGGCGCGAATTGGATGCCGGATCGCCGCCGCTTTTGGCGGCGATAATGATTTCTTTGGCGGCTTTGGTAAAAATCTT
>WRKB01000115.1 GCA_009778295.1 Betaproteobacteria bacterium
CGACCATCTGGGTGCGGGCATCGAACCATTCCGTCATCAAATAAATAATCTTATCTTCAGCCAAGCTGTCGAATTCCTCAGAATTCGCCTGCGGCAATCCTGCCACATTGCGCGCAAATTCAATGACCGCGCAATGCATGCCAAGACAAATGCCGAAAAAGGGCACCTTGCTCTCACGGGCATAGCGGATGGCCTGGATCTTACCCTCCACTCCCCGGTACCCGAAACCGCCGGGCACGAGAATACCGTCCATATCCCGCAGCATATCCGCAACATTATCCGCGGTAATTTCCTCGGAGTTTACATAGCGCAGATCTACAGCCGCCCTATTGCCGATACCCCCGTGGATGAGCGCCTCGTGCAGACTTTTATAGGCTTCCTTGAGATCCACGTACTTCCCAACAATCGCGATGGTCACGCGGCTTTCAGGATGCGCGCATGCATGCACAAGCTCGCGCCAGGGTTCAAGCTGCGCGTTGCGGGCAGGCAGCCGCAACAGAATGGCCACCTTCTGGTCAAAGCCCTCATCGTAAAAAGTCAGGGGCAATTCATAAATATTCTTGACGTCAATGGAAGAAAACACGGCATCCTTGTCCACGTTGCAAAAAAGAGCCACCTTTCGTTTCAGTTCCTGAGGAATTTGCTGTTCACAACGGCAAAGAATGATGTCGGGCTGAATGCCTATGGAAAGCAATTCTTTCACACTGTGCTGGGTAGGCTTGGTTTTCAGCTCGCCCGATACACGCAGATACGGCACAAGCGTCAAATGGATGTTCAAGCACTGGTCGCGGCCGATGTCGGAACGCAGTTGCCGAATGGCCTCCAAAAAAGGCAGGCTCTCAATGTCGCCTACTGTGCCGCCGATTTCAATAATCGCCGCATCCGGCGGTTCAGGTTCCTCCGAAAGGCTCAGGACGCGGCGTTTTATTTCATCCGTGATATGGGGGATCACCTGCACCGTGCCGCCCAGATAATCCCCACGCCGCTCCTTTCTGATAACTTCGTCATAAATGGCCCCCGAAGTTGCAGTATTCTTGCGCGATAGGGGTATACCCAGATAACGCTCATAATGCCCGAGATCCAGATCTGTCTCCGCGCCGTCATCCGTCACAAACACTTCTCCGTGTTCAAAGGGATTCATGGTGCCCGGGTCAACATTGATGTAGGGATCCAGTTTCTGAATGGTTACGGAAAGACCGCGAGCCTTGAGCAGGGTGCCGAGCGAAGCCGCCGCGAGCCCCTTGCCCAAGGAAGAAAGTACCCCACCCGTAACGAATATATACCGTGTTTTCATATAATTAGACCCCTTAAACTAGTTAGCTTCTACTAATTTCCCGTTATTTTTGTATACCCTATTCTCAAGAAAGGCCAGCATTGACCTTCTAAGCATACGCACATACACTTAATATCCCCCGCACAAAGGAGCGCCCATGGGCAAGGTTCAGACTCTGGTCATTACCGGGCACGGTACAAATTCCCACCTGGAAACGGCGCATACTGCCCGCCTGGCAGGATCAGATCGGGTGGATCTCGTCCACTTTTCTGCAATAACCGCTGCCCGCACGAGGCTGGATGACTATCATTTTCTGATTTTTCCCGGCGGCTTTCTGGACGGCGACGACCTTGGCGCGGGACACGCGGCCAGCATGCGCTGGCGCTACATGGAGGATATACACGGCGTTCCCCTGCTGGACCACCTGAACAAATTCCTGGCAGACGGCAAGCTGTTGCTCGGAATCTGCAACGGGTTTCAACTGCTCGTCAAACTTGGAGTACTCCCTTCCCTTGACGGCGCCCGCTTTGAACGCCGCATAAGCCTTGGACACAATGACAGCGGGCGCTTTGAAGATCGTTGGGTTTACCTGGGCGCCAACCCTGACAGCCCGTGCGTATTCACTAAAAACCTGGATATCCTGACCATGCCGGTACGCCACGGCGAAGGCAAAATTATTCCGGACAAGCCCGAGCTCCTCGCCCGTATCGAAAAAGAAGCGCTAATCGCTTTGCATTATCTGGATCCTGAACATCTCGCGCCTACCCAGGAGTACCCGGCCAATCCCAATGGTTCCCCCCTGGCCATAGCCGGGCTGACCGATCCCACCGGGCGCATTCTCGGACTCATGCCGCACCCGGAAGCCTTTCATCATGCAACCAACCATCCCGGCTGGACACGCGGCGAAATGAATGCCCCCGGGACGATGATCTTCGCCAATGCCGTACGATATTTAAAGGGATTATAACTTTTTTTGCCTTGCCATTCAGATTGCGAGAGTTTCACTTGACAATACTAGTCCCTGACGGCTATAAATATCCGGATACGATGAACTCCGGTGTTTGCAGGGGATAGGCTCTTGGTAACGCCTCTCATAAAAAATGCTCTATTGAAAAAGGCGCACCCCGAAAGGGGCGCGCCTTTTTTCAATAGAGTGATATATTTATGCAACTTAATGAAATAATTAATATAATAGAAGAAGTAGCTCCTTTGAGCGGCGGGGCAAGCTGGGACAACTCCGGCATGCAGCTTGCAAGTTACAATACTGTCGTACAGACTCTCGCCCTCTGCCTCGACCCGAAGCCTTCGGCCATACGGCGGGCGGCGCAGCTTGGAGTTCAGCTGCTCATTACGCATCACCCCCTGTTGATCACGCCCCGCCTTCCCGCGGTGCTTGACAATTTCCATGAAGCGCTTTCTCTGCTTTTCAAGTCTGATATGGCGCTCTATGCGGCACACACATCGCTGGACACCGCTATGGACGGCCCGGCCGGCTGGCTGGCACAAGAGTTTGATCTGCGTGAAATGCAGGTACTTGAACCCTGCGCGGGCCTGACAAGTCCGCTTCGGGGATTCGGCTGCGTAGGCAAGCTGCCTGAGCCGCTGCCCTTGAATATCCTGCTCACCCGACTTGCAGGCCATATCAGCCTGGACGGCGCAAGCCTGTCGGGCCCCCCTATGGAAAATTCCCACATTCTCAAACGCATCGCCTACTGTCCGGGTTCCGGTTCTTCGCTCATCCAGGCCGCCGCCGATGCAGGAGCGGATATTTTTATCACCGGCGACGTGAAATACCACAGTGCCCTGGATGCTCCCCTGCCGCTGCTGGATGTCGGGCACCATTCCCTTGAAGAGGAAATGATCCGGCGCTTCGCTTTCCTCATGGGCGAACGTCTGCGTGGGCTAGAGGTGCATTTTATTCCTTCAACCAATCCCGTACGGCCCGCCATGCCCGCCGGCGTATGAAACCAGTCCTGGAGAACCCGAGGTGAGTCTTTACATCCAACAAATTGCGCAACTTGTTGCCCTGCAAAAGGTGGATGACTCCATCCACTCCATGAAAACCGAACTGGAACAGGCCCCCCAAGAAGTGAGCACACTGGAGCAACGCTTTGCTGCGCTTGAAGAACAGCGCGCCAAGATTCTCGATAAGCTTGAGCATCTGCAGGAACAGCAAAAACGCCTCGCATTTGAGATTGACGATGACGCCGCGCGCATAAAAAAGAGCAAAAGCAAGCTCATGCAGGTGGGCAATACGCGCGAATACCACGCCATGTTGCGTGAGATGGACAACATGGAAAAAAGCAACCGCTCGCGGGAAGAAGAAAAACTTACCCTGCACGAAGCCGTG
>WRKB01000116.1 GCA_009778295.1 Betaproteobacteria bacterium
TTGTGCTGCCGCCACTGTCCGCCCTGCCGGACAAATTCAAAGGCAGAATTTTGAACTTCCATAACCCGACCATGACCACCATGCGCACCAATGTGGAGGAATGCGTCGCCATCGGAAAATTTCTCACGGATAAATTACAAAAAGCGACATCTCCGGTGAAGATGCTCCTCCCCATGGGGGGACTGAGCTCCATAGACCGACCGGGCGAGATTTTTTATTTGCCCGAGGCTAACGAGGCTCTGTTCGAAACGCTTGCGAGCGGCCTTAAAAGCCACCCGCATATCGAAATTATCGAGGATAAGCGCCATCTGTACGACGAGGGTTTTGGCGAAGATGCAGCGGAACTGCTTGCCGCTATGATGGACAAGTGCTGAAATTGTCACAGTGCAACCCTATGAAGGAGGAGTGAACACATTATGCGGCAGTACACACGAGAAGAACTATTGACGGATTTCAAAAAAATCAGAAAGGCGGGCAAGTATATCATCGCTGGAGGAGCCGGTTCGGGACTGTCGGCCAAATCCATTGAAAGCGGCGGAGGGGATCTTTTGCTGGTCTTCAACTCCGGCTACTACCGCATGCACGGGCACGGCAGTTTTTCTGGCATCTTGGCCTTTGGCAACGCCAATGAGATTGCCATGGATCTGGGCACGAAATGTGTGTTGCCCGTGGTGAAAAAAATCCCTGTGGTGTGCAGCGTCTTTGCCCAAGACGGAACCCGCGTGATTGCCAGACATCTGGACAAGATCATGGCCGAGGGCTTTTCGGGGGTCAACAACTTCCCTACCATGGGGCTGGTGGACGGCAACTTTCGCGAGCAACTGGAACTTACGGGTCTCGGCTATGACAAAGAAGTGGAGATGGTGCGCATTGCGGCCAAAAAGAACATCTTCACCATTGTTTATGTGTTTAATGAAGCAGAGGCGAAAAGCATGGCCGAGGCCGGGGCCGATTGCATCGTGGCTCACGTGGGTCTGACCGTGGGCGGCGCTGTGGGGACGACCAAAGCCCTGTCCATGGAAGACAGCGTGGTGTTGACCGAAAAAATTATGGCTGCTGGGGCTAAAAAGAAGAAGGACGCGCTCTGGTTGGCCCATGGAGGTCCCTTGGCTACACCTGAAGATTTCAAAGAGTTTCTGAAACACCTGCCCAAGATCGACGGCTTCGTGGGCGCGTCGAGCATGGAACGCATCCCCACGGAGCAGGCCATAACGGCCACAGTAAAAAAATTTAAGGCGATTGCATAATAACCAGGATGTTGCGGTAGCACACCCCCAAAGGAGCGAGTGACATGAAAAGAAGAATGACATTGCTGACCCTTGTGTTCTTGCTTGCAGCGCCGTTTTGCATAGGTATGATCAAAGACGGTTTTGCCGCGGACGCCAAGAAGCAGTATAAGTTTGTGTTCATCGTTAAAAGCATGCAGTTTCCATTCTTTCTGAACATGATCGAAGGGGCTGAGGAAGCGGTGAAGCTGATGCCCAACGTCAGCTTGAAATGCGTCGGGCCGGAAACCCCCTATTCCGTTGAAGAACAGATGCAACTCGTGGAACAGGCCATTACAGACGGCGTGGATGCCATTCTCATTGCTCCGGCGGACTCCAAGGCCATTGTTCCGGCCATTGAAAAGGCCAATAAAGCAGGCATCCTGGTTGCGACTCCCAATACCAAGGCGTATGGCGGCAATATCCTGACTTGGACCGGGGTGGACAACTATCAAGTGGGATTTGAACTCGGCACTGCGCTGTGCGAGACGATCAAAGGCAAGGGGAATGTGCTGCTCATTGAAGGCACTCCCGGCAACTCGACCTCCGAAGAGCGTGTGCATGGCTATAAAGACGCCTTTAAAAAATATCCGGAAATCAATTTGCTCGATTCCCAGCCCGCAAATTTCAACAGGGAAAAAGGCATGGTACTGATGGAAAACTGGTTGCAGAAGTATAAAAAGATTGACGCAGTCGGTTCCATCAACAAGGACATGACCATGGGCGCCGTCGAAGCGGCAAGGCTTGTGGGCCGAGACAAGGAAATGGTGCAGATTACCTTTGACGTGGACAATGACGCCCTGGAGGCATTGGAAAACGGCAGTATTCTGCTGACTGGCGCGCAGAATGAGCGTAGTCAGATTGCCTTGGCTATGAGTGCCTGTTATCTGGCTCTTAATGGGTACAAGGTTCCCCCGGTGCAGTATTTGCCGCTCTCTCTGGTTTACAAGAAAGATGTGCCGCAGTACCGTACAAAGAAATAAGAGGCAAACGTAACGATCAGCCAGAGCGGTACAAAAGCACAAGGACAAGACCAAATCAGGACTGCCCCTTCAAAGAACAGCTCAGATATGCGCTGGAGGTACAATGAAAATCAAGCATACCGTTTTCGGACAGATGATTGTGGCTTCTTTGCTGGCCAGCAGTATTTTTTTCTCTTACAGTGTGGCACTGGGGTATGACGACAACACGGAGGTTTCTTTGAAAAAAGCCGCCGTGTACGCAGCGAACTATGACGATAAAGGTAAGGTTACATCCGTGACCCTTCTCTCGTACGAAGGCGAGGACTATATCGTAGCCGCCAATGACATCAGTAATCAGCTGATCCCGTTGGTGGAACATACCGTCAATGTCAATGGGGTTGTGACTCTCAATGCCAAAGGGCAAAAAGTTATCACTATTTCCAAATTTGAAGAAGCCTTTAACTAACGGAGCGGCGAATATGAGTATCTCCAGGCGCGATTTCCTTAAAGGAACAGTTATTGCCGGAGCGGCTGCATTCACTCCTGCTATCCCCCCGCTGGTCATGAAAGGTTATGCCGCTGATCCAAAAAAAATTGATTTCGGATACTGCAAATCCGTAAAAGTCACCTGTATTTCGGAGACAGCTTGGTTCGATCCGGCCAGGATGCTCCAGGATATCCAGGAAACCGGCGGCGCTATGGTTTCCAGCTACGCCCATCCCTGGACCCAGAGTAACATTGGCGGTTACGCGGCCCTTATCGAAGTAACGCAGCTTGACGACAGTAAACACCTGATTCTGATGGACGCCTGCTGGACTCAGGACTGGGCGGATTACAGCTTCAACAAAGTCGGCGTGGATACTTTGCTGGAACAAAAGAAGATTGATGCGTTCGTCATCACCCATGAGCATCATGATCACTATTGGGGTTTGAAGTCGGTCTTAAAACGCTATCAAAATATCCCCATTGTTTTCCCCAACACGTTCTACCCCGAGGGCAAAGCCCTCATGGAGGGAAAGTATAAAAATGACGTGGCCATGGTGGAGAACGATATTCCAGCCACGGGCGAACGCATCGAACTCGGGCCGGACAAGCCCTACAAACTTTTCGATGGTGTCCTGGTCAAAATGTACGACCTGCCCATCATGAACCGGGTGCGGGGCGAGCAAAATTTATATTTCAACATCAAAGACAAGGGCATTCTCTGTGTTTCCGGCTGTTGCCATATGGGAATTATGAACATGCTCAAATGGGCGGAACGAAATATTGAAAACTTCAAGCCCTATGCAGCTTACGGTGGCCTGCACATAGCCGCCTTTGAGAACTGGGATCCCAAGTTCGATGATATTATTCGCGGGGTGCAGCGTATGAAGCTTGAAAAGCTGGCCTGCAATCACTGCGCTGGCTGG
>WRKB01000117.1 GCA_009778295.1 Betaproteobacteria bacterium
TGGTTTTTTATGTTTCTTACTGGTACCCAACTCAGCTTTAGAATATCCTGGCTTACTCTCTTGAAACGCCTTTGGGCAAGATTCCACATACGGATCCCCGCCATATCGCAGAACACTGCCACAACAAAAACTGAAGCGTCAAAAACCGATGAACCCATTGCCGCTAAAACAAGCTCAGGCGGCGCGCGGGCAGCGGTCTCGCTCAGACTACTGTGGAGCATCGGCAAAGATTTCTTAAGTCAAAAACTTACTCTGCCTCCGACATCTACAGCTCCTCTCCCCCCATTACACACGCAAGAAAACAGTAACGCACTCGTCGTCGACCAGGCCAGTGCGGCTGTGAATGATGCTCTTTTTACCCCGCATTGTGATGCGCCTCCTCCTCAGGAGGCTGCTGAAGTCACACTGGCTATTCGTGAAGATCTCCGGCTTGTAGATAATCCAATTGAAGAAAAAGGAGTGGATATTCTGCAACCTTTTATCCTTCCGCTAGGTGATTCATCGCAAAAAACAATGGATAAAGGACAAGTAAGGCAGAGGATACTCAAAGAGAGACAAGCACCTCTGCCGGCGATTCAACTGCTCAATGCCCCTAAAATCATGGAAGGACGCCAGAGTGCGGAACTTTTAGCAGCACAGGGCAATACACTCATTACCTGTCTGAAAGATTTCGATATCGAGGGCGAGCTGACACGCATCACTCCCGGTCCGGTAGTGACCATGTTTGAAGTGCGGCCGGCTCCCGGTGTTCGGGTTAGCCGTATCGCCAATTTAAGTGACGATCTGGCGCTGAGCCTTAAGGCACTCTCCGTGCGTATCGAAGCCCCCATCCCAGGATCGGACACAGTCGGCATCGAAATTCCTAATGAAATTCGTGAGGTAGTCAATTTTCGCGAATTGCTCGCTTCAGAAGCCTTTGAAAAAAAAGAACTCCAACTGCCCATGGCCTTGGGTAAGGATATCGCCGGACGCCCGGTAGCTGCGGATCTTGCGCGTATGCCACACCTGCTTGTAGCCGGAGCCACCGGGGCGGGAAAAAGCGTCTGCCTCAATTCAATCTTACTGAGTTTTCTATATAAATTGCGCCCTGACCATTTGCAATTACTGCTGGTTGATCCCAAACGCATTGAACTCGCTGTATATGCGGATCTACCGCATCTTGTGCATCCGGTGGTCACAGAAATGCAGCAGGCCAAAACTGCCCTGGACTGGGCAGTGCATGAAATGGACAGACGGTATGAGAGTATGGCGCGTCTCGGCGCGCGTAATATCAGCGGTTATAATCAGAAACTCAGCGCATACGGGCAGGAAAAACCGACAGATGTTTATGAATTGGAACATTTTCCCTATCTTGTCATCATTATTGACGAGCTTGCCGATTTAATGCTTACCGCAGCGCGCGAAGTGGAAACCAGCATCGTACGTTTAGCCCAACTTGCCAGAGCGGCGGGAATCCATATGATCCTCGCCACGCAGCGGCCAAGCGTGGATGTTGTTACCGGACTTATCAAGGCAAATTTCCCCTGCCGTATTTCCTTTCAGGTCACTTCCAAGCACGATTCGCGCACTATTCTCGACTGTGCGGGTGCAGAACATCTTCTCGGCAAAGGGGATATGCTGTTCAAACCCAGCGGCAGCAGATTACAACGCTTGCACGCGCCTTTTGTCAGCGACGAAGAAGTTACGGCCGTGGTCAAACATTGGAGGCGCTATCTACAGCCGGCCTACAAGGTGGATTTTAGTGACTGGGGTGATGAAGCCGCAGAAAACGCGGTCAGCAGCGGAAGTGGCAGTGACGCTGCAAACGATACCCTGTACCCTGAAGTGCAAAGTTTTGTAAAAGACCATGGTAAAGCATCCATTTCTCTTTTACAGCGCCGTTTCCGCATTGGCTTCAACCGCGCAGCCCGCATCATGGAACAACTGGAACGCGACGGCATCATCACGCCTGGCGATGGCGGCAAGCCACGCCAAATCATCAAGTAGGTACTTCTCATGGCATGTATCGCTCCCTTACTCAGTCTTATACTGATGCTCATCATCTTGCCTCAAGACGCATTTGCCGCCGCCAAGCCTCGGCTCAATGCAGTGGTGAAAGAAATGCAGCGCGTGTATGGGGCAATGGATGCCTTCCAGGCCAGCTTCACGCAAAAGCTCACCCATCGGGAAAGTGGCAGTTTTGAAATGCGCAACGGTACACTGCTTTTCAAAAAGCCTCTTTTAGTGCGCTGGGAAACGGCAAATCCTAACGCGGAACTTTTGCTTATCAACAACAAGGAAATCTGGAATTACCTCCCAGATGAGCACCTTGTATATCGTTATCCACCTGAACTTGCTCAAGATTCACGCACGCTCATCCGCGTGGTTACCGGCCAGGCCCGCCTGGATCAGGATTTTTCTGTGGAAGAAGATGGCAAGGAAGATGGCAAGGAAGATGGCCTGTTGCATCTGCGCCTGTATCCTCTGGAACCGACTCAGCAGATGGTGGAGGCGAGCATATGGGTCGATCCGGCTGCATATCTCATTAAAAAAGCTATTATTACGGATTTTTTCGGCAATAGCAACGAAGTGACGTTCACCAGACTCGATACGAAACTCAAGCTTGAAGAAAAAAATTTCGATTTCACGCCACCTAAGGGAGTAACCGTGGAAGACCGCAGCAAGGATGTCGTGCGACGAGAGCAAATATTCAAGTAGCAATCAGCAATGATGCAATCTCTTCATCATTCAACATGCGTACACGCCCAGGCGGAAGATCGCCCAAGAGAATCGCGCCGTGCGCCACACGAGCCAAACGTAACACTGTTAGCTTCAAATCCCGGCACATACGCCGGATTTGTCTGTTCACCCCTTGAATCAGAATGATCTCAATCAGCGTACCGTATGGTGGAAAATGCGGTAATTTTGCGGAAGAGGGGAGTATGCGCGCATTCACCGATGCGAGTTGCTCGCCTTCAGCAAGGCGCATGCCAGCTCGCATACTTTGAAAGATAGCCTCATCCGGCCGTTCACGCACGAGCAGATGATATACCTTCGGAATTTGATAACTGGGATGCAGCAGGTTATGGGCCAGATAGCCGTCATTAGTCAACAATAACAGCCCTTCGGAAAAATAATCCAGCCTACCCACGGGGAAGAGACGAAGCTTTTTCCAACATGGAGGTAAAATATCCAAGACAGTCCGGCGTCCTTCAGGATCATGCGTAGTGCTGACCACTTGTACGGGTTTGTTCATGAGTAGCCAGATGGGCGCTTGTGGCGAGCATACGGATTTACCATGGACGCTGATCTTATCAGATGGAAGAACGCGCAGACCGAGTTCGCGTCTAGTCACGCCGTTTACAGCAACAAAGCCATTTTGAATGAGTTCGTCAGCTTTGCGGCGTGAGCAAACGCCTGCAGCGGCAAGTGCCTTATTGAGACGAACTGAAACGAGTTGAGTGAATGCGTTTGACGCCTGTGCTATTGATGAGGATTTTTTTTTTTGCATGATGTGTTACGACGCTGTAAGCGAAACTCTATGTATAGTAAAATAGCCTATCAGCCTGTGTTATAATGGGCAAGGGCAGAGTATTGCGGTATTTTTATTGTACACAAAAGTTAACATAATTTACATTATGGGACAAAAATGTTCTGCTTAACACAA
>WRKB01000118.1 GCA_009778295.1 Betaproteobacteria bacterium
CTGCTTGTCGAAGCCCTGACGCACAGTTCCTTTGCCAACGAAGCGGCCGGCGGCCGCCATAACGAGCGTCTGGAGTTTCTCGGCGACGCGGTGTTGTCCTTGTGCGTCTCGGGGGAACTTTTTTCCCGTTTTCCCGGCGCACAGGAAGGAGATTTGACCCGTCTGCGTTCGCGTCTGGTAAACGCGTCCTCTTTGGCCGCCCTGGCGCGTGCAATCAGCCTTGATAAACATCTGCGCCTGGGCAGGGGAGAGGAAAGCCAGGGGGGACGCAGCCGCGACAGCCTGTTGGGGGATGCCTTCGAGGCGGTGCTTGGAGCTGTCTATGAAGACGGAGGCTTTGCTGCCGTCCGGAAACTTGTGCGGCGTCTGTTCGCGGAATATTGGCCCGAAACCCTGGTTCGGGAATGCGAAAAAGATTTCAAGACGCAGCTTCAGGAACTCATCCAGCAAAAATACCGCGAACGGCCGACGTACACGTTGAATGCCAGCCACGGTCCCGAACATGCCAAGCTTTTCGAGGTACGTCTGCTTTTGCCGGACGGTCGGGCGTTTATTGCCCAGGGGCAGAGCCTCAAACGCGCGGAACAGGAAGCAGCCCGCAACGCCTTGCTTCTTTTGCAGGGCACGCCTGCGTAGCGCCCAAAAACCTGTTGTCAGGGTTTCTCTTACATGCCGTCGCGCTGTGATCCGAAGGGAATTACGGTGGCTTGGCCCCTACTTCTGGCTCATGCTAAAAGCGGGGAGGTTTCCGGTGTTGCAGGCAAGCGGCGCCGGAAATGCTTTTCAGCGCATCCCCCCTGTATATTCCTCAAGCAGGGCGTCTGCGGCATAGGTAGGCAAGGGCTTGTAAAAATAGAAGCCCTGTACCAGCAGACGGTCAAGCTCATCCAGCAGGGAAAGTTGGCTTTTTCTCTCCACGCCTTCCATCACGAGCCTGTACCCCATATCTATGCCCAGGGCGACGATATGCTTGAGGATTACTCTTGAGGCGGGATCTTTTTCCAGGTCGCTGACAAAGCTGCGGTCAATCTTGAGGCATTCGATGGGCAGCAGTTTCAGATAGCTTAAAGAGGAATAGCCGGTGCCGAAGTCGTCCAGGCAAAAGCGTATGCCCAGTCGCCGCAGCAGATTGGCATTGTGCAGCGTCTTGGAAAAGTCATGCAGAAAGGCGGATTCTGTCATTTCAAAAAACAGCCGGGAACCGTCAATGCCGGTCCGGTGCAGAATATCATGGACTCTATCGGGGAAGCCATATGTGGCAAGCTGATTCGTGGAGACGTTGACATGCATGTTGATGGAGGCGCCGTACTCGTCATGCCAGGAATGCAGTTGGCGGCAGGCAGTCTCCAGAACGAATTCTCCCAGACTTTTTATAAAACCCGTATCTTCGGCAATGGGAATAAAGGTGTCGGGCGGCACGGATTTGCCTTTGTGCGACCAGCGCGCAAGGGCTTCAAAGGAATGCAGGCCGCCGTCCGCCGCTTGCACAATAGGCTGGTAGACCACGTTAAAGCCTTTCAGGTCACTTTTTTTCCGCAAGACGACAGACAGGGAGAGCGTTCTGCGGGCTTTTTCCATCGTTTTTTTTGAAAAAAATTTGCAGGCGAGGTTATTGCGGGTTGTTTTTGCCCTGCTGGCGGCCAGTCCCGCATCGCGGAGAGCTGACTCAGGGTTGCCGTAATCGTTCAAGGGGAAGATAACGCCCAAATGCGCCGATATTGAGCTCAACTGCTGTTCCCAAATCACGAAAGGGGTTTCAAGCGTGTTTTGGAGGCGCCGTATGATTTTGACCAGTCCCGAACCGCCTTCCGGATCGCGCAGGAGCACGGCAAAATTATCGCTGCTCGTGCGGGCCACCTGATCCGTCTCGCGGCAGCAGGCGAGGAGGGACTTAGCCACATGGCGCAGCACCATATCGCCGAAGTCGCGCCCGTAGTGCTGATTGATGTTGGATAAATCTTCCAGAACAACCTTGATGATCGCGTACTGTTCCGGGTAGCGTTTCGCGGACTGCAGAGCGGCCGCCAGTTTGTTTGTGAAGAGTGTTCGGTTGGGCAGGCCTGTCAGGACATCATAAAAAGCCTGGTGTGACAGTTCGGCTTCCTTGAGCTTCAAGGTGGTGACATCCGCAAGGTAGGCCGCGTAACAGCGCGTCCCGCCGTTAGCGTTCGGAATGCGCCAGGCATTGGCCCTCACCCAGCGTGACGAGCCGGCTTCATGGGATATGTGGAACTCGAAATTTTTGATCGCGCCCTGGTGTTCGATCTGATTCATAATGACGCTGGAGACCTCGGAAAACGCCTGAGAAAGCGTGTTAGCTCCGGGGATTCTTGAAAAGGGCTTTTCGGCTTCAAGGTCCATCATGTGAAGAAAGGCGGCATTGGCCTGCAGCAGGTCCTGTTCGGGCGTCCAGCAGGCAAAGCCTTCGCTGAACTCGTCAAAAATTTCCTTATATTCAATCATAATGCTAACCTGCATGGCTGACTGGCGCGCCCGTGCATTGCGGAGGAGCGCAGCGTAGCGACATATTCCTACTAATTAAGAATAATAATCGATCTTGAATATTTTGTCACTAAATTCATTAAAATTAAGTAATTGATATTTAGTCGTATATTAATCAGGGGGTATTTATGAAGATTCTTACCTACCGGCAGGGAAGGCTATAAAAGTAAAATCCGCTTGGGGTTTATGGAACCAGGCGAGTGTATAGGAAAGCTATTTTTGGAGGATATGATATCTTTATAGCTAACCAGATTTTTTCAAATACAAAACGTGTTTTGAAAGTGAAGTCTCCCCCAGAATCCCCCAAGGCTTACGCAAGCGCCTTGATAAGCTCGCTGGCGGCGCGCACACGGGCAAGGCGCGGAAAAATTTTTTCAAATGCAAAGCGATGCTCTTCTCCATCTTGCCCCGAACAGGCGTCTTCAACCACGATGAATGCGAACCCCAGCCCCGTGCCTTGGCGCAACGTAGATTCAACACCTGCATTGGTCGAAATTCCGGTCAGCACAACCGTATCAATGCCGTGAAGCCTGAGCTGCTCTTCAAGATCAGTGCTTGCAAAAGCGCCCCAGTGATGTTTTGTAATCACCAGGTCTCCGTCTTTGAGGCCGGCAGACGGCGCAATCTCAGAGAGAGCCGGGGACAATGGCTGGTTTCCATGCTGCGGTGGCTGATCGACCGGAAGACTCAGGAAGTTGTTCAAGTCAACGCGTACCCATACGACAAGCCCCCCACGGGAACGCAATGCCTCCGCAATCAGGCGGTTCTTCTTCACGACCTCCGCCACTGGGTAGGGGGCCGCAGTGCGCCCCATGAGCGCGTTCTGCAAGTCGATGGCAATCAGCGCTGTTTTTTGTGGATTGAAAAAAAGGTCAGGCATAGCGCCTCCGTTACTACAGGGTTTTTAATCTGGAACAATATGAAGATATTTTCATTCCGGCGCCTGATGATGGCGTTTGGGCGGAACATGATCCGATAGAAGCCGCTGAAACTGTAATCCTCGCAATGCCCAACCGTCCGCTGCTGGAAAGGGAGGCGAGGCCGTCAAGCGGCCAGACATGCTATTTCTCCGGCACAAGGAAGCACATGTGTATGACCGGTGGGGAGCGCGAAGCGCCGCAAAACCCGGCAAGTGTGAGAGACTGTCCC
>WRKB01000119.1 GCA_009778295.1 Betaproteobacteria bacterium
CGCCGTTCGGCTGCGGTTTGCCAAAAATGTACGAGACAAAGCCGCCGCCTCTTTGGGCGGCCTTGAACAGCTCGCTGATATAATAGACTCCGTTGACGTCCTTGTTCTGCCCCATATCCGTGTTCGCCAGGGCCGGCTGCGCCGGATGGACGAAAACCACCGTCCCCCGGTAGACAAAGAAATAACCGGATTTGTCTTTCTCAAACCGGAGGCTCCCGATATGGTTTTTGATGATCTCGGCCCGCGCCGCCGGGTCGGCTACTCCTTGCAGCGCCAGGCCGAGGGTGTAGGCCATGTCTTGTGCGCCCAGCCTGATCTTTTCCTGTTCTCCTTCCATCATGGCCTGTTTGGCCGCGGCAACACCGTCATCCTTGATCTGGATGGCAGTGGGGATGAATACGGCCGCGAGCAGCGCAACAGCGCACAGCGGCAGGAGAATGACGAGAATGACGCGTTTGGCGATGGAAATGCGGCGCAACATGATACACTCCTTAGGCGAAGTTTTGGGGAAAACAATCCTGAGAGTACCTATGTCCGTTGACGTGAAATCGCGCAAAAAGCGACATGGTCAAATCCACCATGCGCTTTCGAGACGACAGGCGATTTACGTTTAAACCGGGCAACCCAAACTGTTGGCGACAATTGTTACGTTCAAGGGCTGATGATAACCGACCTTTAATTTTTTGTCATTAAAATCATTAAAAATCAGCTAATTGATACTCAAATGTCTATGCAGAGTGTTGATGCGTGTGATATTTTGTCACCACGCGGGGCGGCGTACCCCCGCTTTGAGGCGCTCATTCCGGTGTTTACGGCGCAAGGACATTGCGTTTCCATCTTCGGAAGAATGACGGGAAAGCGCATACGGCAACCGCAAGCGTGGCGCATGTGGCAGGCGCGGCAATAAATGGATTTCGCCCGGGCGAAGTATAGGAGAGCCTTCGGAAACCTTTCTGCTTTTTTGACCACATGCACGTTGAGAGCTGTCAAGCTGTTGCTCTATTACAATAACCCATATTTATTTGCCAATAAGAGCGTGAGCTCAATCAGCAGGTAAACGCTGCCAACCCATGTGACAGCGGCGAGAAACCCATTATCGGTCTTTCTGTTCACGAAAGCGGCCAATGTGCTTGAAATCCAAAGGATGGCGATCCCGACTGACAGATACAGAGTGAGTGTCATTATCAAAGCCTCATGACGGCAAGAAAGTTCACTCTATCCGCCTAGCAGCAGACGGCGTAACGCGTCAAGAGGCACTTGTCTGGGAGTCGAGGGGATTGGCCTGGAAAAAGCCTGGAGCGAGTCAAAGCGCCTCAGATGTACTAGCGGCTGCAATCAAACGGATTGCAACCTGGTAGAGGCTGTTGCCTTCGGCGGCAGTCCGCCGCCTTGTGTTTTTCGCTGCACGGGGCTACTTTTTATTCTCCAGTCATGGCCAAGTGGTTCCAGGGGGTAATTGCGTATGTGTCTGCCGGCGAAATCGTTTCTGGCGTCTTCAGGGCCGGCATGTATTGTTATGCTTTTGAGCGCCGTAGCTCCTGGCGACGGCAAGCACGCAACAGGAGGAAAGGTATGACAGTGGAACTGCTGCGCTCCATTCTCGGTTGGGGGGCTATATGCAATATCGCCTTTCTCAGCGTGATATTTTGTATTTTTCTGGCTGGGCGCGAATTGATATACAGTTTGCATGGACGCTGGTTCGGCATCACAAAAGAGACGATCAACGCCATCCTCTATGGGGCTATGGCTTTTTACAAACTGGCGATCTTCGCTTTTTTCGTCATGCCGTACATTGCGTTGCGCTTCTTTGTGTAAGGCCCCCGGCTTCTGTGATTTCGCCTGTCGAAAATGGTATAGATTGCAAAAAAGCACCCCCACAAGGGCGAAGGGGCGAAGCCGTAGCGGTATACAAGCAGCCAAAATGGCCCCCCGGCACGGAGGATGCCAGGGGGCCATTTTTTTCATTGCCAGCGAAATCTTTTATCTCAGTATCCCGAGAGCACTATTTCTTTTGTCTCTCCGCCCGTTACAGATACTTTTTTCATTAACACGCCACCTTCAGGAAGAGTCTCATCAAGCCATATAATTTGTGACGATACATAATATTCGCCATCTTTGAGTTTTTCAAATTTGAAGTGTCCTTGGGCATCGCACGTCGTTTCTCTCGCGCTTTCCACCCAAAAATTGACAGACTCATCCAGCTGCCTCCCATTCAAAGCTGGGTTATACCCGGCATTGTCATTGTCATATAGGGCTACCATGCGCGCCTTTGAGTATGTAGTGACTGGAGCAATATATATCGGCTTGCCTGCGCATGTAACAGCTTTTCCAGCGGAGCGTCTCAGAAGGGGACCCAAAATGGCGCTTCCCTTGACGGTGTTATTGCCCGGTTGCAGGGCAATCTTTGCCTCTTCAGCATTAAATGGGGCAGTAACAGGAATTTTATAATGTTGAGCAACGCACCCCGCCAAAACTACCACTATCGACATGCTCAAAAAAATTGCAGGAAGATATTTCACAGCGGCCTCCATAAGTGAAATGCGGAAAAGACGGCTCAATTTCAGCGTGTCCTGCCTTGAGCAGGTAAAAACCGGCTTCCCCGGCAAGCCTACTGGTTATGCGGCGTTCCGACAAGAGTAAACGTAAAATTTTTACTATGGCAAGGCTCTTACTGCGGATGACCCCGCGTGATGCACGGCAGCCGCCAGTTTCCCCCTGAGCAATAATCTCTTTTTCTTTGGCTCAATCATTTCCTGTGACAGAGCCCTGATTATACTTTGTGCTGATATAATTGAAGGCCCCTCGTTGTTCCATGGCGTGCCGGATAGCAGCAAAAACTCGTTTATCGGTCAACTGTGCGACATTGAAGCGAAGGAACGATGTGGCCGATTGCGAGACGCTGAACACGTTGCCTGGCGCGAGGACAACCTTCTGTTCCATGCAACGACGAGCAATATCGGCGGAATCATGCCCATCGGGCAAACGGCACCAGAGATAGAAGCCTCCGCGCGGAACGATCCATGGAACGAGTCCGAAGAAAGCCAGGCGATCAATCGCTTCCTTCCGAGCACGCTTCAACCGCTGCCGCACTTCGTCCATGTGCTTTCGATAGCCGCCGCCAGCCAGAATGCTTGCAATCAATTCGGCCGCGACCGGGCTGGGGCCGCTGAAACAGGTGGCGACCTGGAGATCAACCAATCCCGCAATCCAGTCCGCCCGCGCAGCGATGTAGCCGCAGCGCACAGATGCGGAGAGCGTTTTGGAGAAGCTGCCGATTCTGATGACATGGTTGAACCCGTCGAGAATGGCGAGGCGCGGTGACAACGACGGCTCGAAATCGGCAAAGATGTCGTCCTCAACAATGGTCAAACCGTTAGCGGCTGCCGCGCTCAGGACGCGATACGCGGTCTGAGGCGAAATCGTCGCGCCGGTTGGATTATGCAGAGCGGAGTTGGTGATGTAGAGACGTGGGTTCTCGCCTAACGCTTGCTCGAAGGCCGAGATGTCTGGTCCCGTTGGCGTGAAGGGGATGCCAACAATCCTGACCTGATGCGCACGCAAGAGCGCAAGAAAATTGAAGTAGCAGGGATCATCGACCAGAACGATGTCGCCGGGCCTCAGTAGTAGGCGGCATATGAGGTCAATAGCCTGCGTCCCC
>WRKB01000120.1 GCA_009778295.1 Betaproteobacteria bacterium
GCCTGCATGATGCCTTGGACAATTTCCATGTTGTTCACATTGAAAGCGCCGATGGCGTAGCCTTCCTTATAGGCGCGCTCAAACATGTTTTTAGGGCCGACCAGAGGCATGGCAATACTCCTTGTAGTAGGTAGAAAAAAATCTCTATCTTTGGAAATTGCTTCGCAATTTCAGGTTTGGGACGACTTTCGCCTTTCTTGGCTTCCATTAACGCATTCAAGCCGGAATGGGAAGGGGGAGCATCGGCATGTGTAAAAAACGATTTACCCGCCGCGCATAGTCAGCTATATTGATTCCGTTACGGGGGTCTCCAGCAGGTGGCGTTTTTATGGAGCACGGCATGGAACTTTTCATTAACGGCAAAGCGGCGCATGTGCCTCCCGGCCTGACAGTGCTGAAGCTTCTGGAACAGCGGGAGCTACAGGCCCAGGAAGTAGTGGTGGAACGAAATTTTGTCCTGGTACTGAAAGACGCCTTTGCCACAACGTTTCTTGAACCTGGGGATCGTTTGGAAATATTGCATT
The DNA here is from genome assembly GCA_009778295.1 of Betaproteobacteria bacterium. Taxonomy (GTDB): domain Bacteria; phylum Desulfobacterota; class Desulfovibrionia; order Desulfovibrionales; family Desulfovibrionaceae; genus WRKB01. Next base: position 525 of record WRKB01000120.1, read on the forward strand.
TTGTGGGCGGCGGCTAGCATGGATGCAGCGTGTGACGATTTTTTTGCCATCGGCGGTAAAAACCTTTCCAGCAGGCTCTTCGTCGGGACGGGGAAGTATGGATCTGACGCCCTTATTCCCTCGATCTGCGCGGCTTCCAACGCGCAGGTGATCACTGTGGCGTTGCGCCGGGTGGATTCCGGCGGACGCGGAATCATGGGACAAATTCCCGGGCACATGCAGCTTCTGCCCAACACCTCCGGCGCGCGCAATGCGGAAGAAGCCGTGCGCCTCGCCCGGCTGGCACGCGCCGCAGGCTACGGCAACTGGATAAAAATTGAAGTCATTTCCGACAACTGCCACCTGCTCCCCGACGGGTACGAAACGGTAAGGGCCACAGAAGTACTTGCCAAGGAAGACTTCGTCGTCCTGCCTTATATGAACCCGGATCTCTATGTCGCCCGCAGCCTTATGGATGCGGGCGCAGCTGCCGTCATGCCCCTCGGCGCTCCTATCGGCACCAACAGGGGACTGCGTACCAAAGAAATGATCGCGATCCTCATTGATGAAATTCCCCTGCCCATCATCGTCGACGCAGGCATAGGCAGCCCCTCCCAAGCTTGCGAAGCTATGGAAATGGGTGCCGCCGCCTGCCTGGTGAACACTGCCATCGCCTCTTCCTCAGACCCCGTCGGCATGGCCAGGGCCTTCGGCGAAGCTGTAACCGCGGGACGTCGAGCCTACCTGTCGGAACTCGGCCCGCAAAGCGTCAGGGCCAGCGCCTCCTCCCCCCTGACAGGCTTTTTGGGAGAAAAAAACTAAATGCCTGCTTTTCTGCCGATCCTCAAGTCCTGGCCGCGCGAACGCGTTCTTGAAGGCCTGGATGACGTAAACGCTGACGATGTACGCCGCTGCATGAATAAAAGACGTCTACGCATTGAGGATATGCTTTGCCTACTCTCGCCCGTTGCATCGGAACTGCTCGAAAACCTGGCCCAACGCGCCCACGGTGAGCATCTGCGCCATTTCGGACGTGCAGTGAACTTTTTCACCCCACTCTATATTTCGGATCATTGCACCAACCAGTGCCGGTATTGTGGATTCAACGCCCGCAACAAGCAACAGCGTCACCATCTCTCCTCGGAAGAGATCGTGCTCGAAACGGAAGCCATCGTCCAGAGCGGCTTGTCCCATGTCCTGCTGCTGACCGGCGACGCGCGCCACCTTTCCTCTCCGGCCTATATTGCCGGAGCAGCAGATGCCATACGTCATCTTGTGGCTTCCATCTGCGTGGAAGTATACGCAATGACACAGGAAGAATATGCCCTGCTGCTTGCTCACGGAGTGGACGGCATGACCATGTTTCAGGAAACGTATAACCGGGATCTCTATGCCAACCTCCATCCGGCAGGTCCCAAGCGTGATTTCGCCTTTCGCCTCGAAGCGCCGGGCCGGGCCGCGGCGGCCGGCATGCGTTCTATCGGCATCGGTGCACTGCTCGGCCTCGACGATTGGCGTTGCGATGCATTCTATACCGCTTTGCACGCACATTGGCTCCAAAGCATCTGGCCTGCCGTGGAGTGCAGCGTGTCAGTGCCGCGCATACGGCCCAGCGGCTCGCGCTTCACTGACATCCGCCCTGTCGCCGACCAGGATATGGCCCAGTATATCAGCGCCTTGCGCTGTATCATGCCGCGCCTCGGCATCACCGTTTCCACGCGTGAAAACGCAAAGCTGCGTGACAATCTTCTCCCTCTGGGGGTCAGCCGCATGTCCGCAGGAGTCAGTACCGCCGTGGGAACCCGCGCCAACGGGCACTCAGGCAATGGCCAATTCCAGATCGCTGATACGCGTAGCGTCAAAGAACTCAGTGACGACCTCGCACGCATGGGCTATCAGGCCGTACTCAAGGACTGGGAGGACCCCGGCCCGCCCCTGCCGCAGCCTGCACAGGGAAATGGGTATGTCCGGCACGCTTAAACAGGGGCAACGCCTCCCTCTGCCGCCAGAACAGCTCGCCAATCTAGCCACCGCTCGTATAGGCATTGCCGGAGTTGGAGGACTCGGCTCCAATTGCGCCATGATGTTGGCTCGTAGCGGCATCGGACAACTTGTACTTGTGGATGGGGATGTGGTGGATGAGTCAAACCTCAACCGGCAACATTATTTTCCCCGGCACCTGGGACAAAGCAAAGTGCTTGCCTTGAGTACGCAGATTCAGGAACTTGATGACATTCGCGTTGACGCTCATTGAGTACGCAGATTCAGGAACTTGATGACATTCGCGTTGACGCTCATCGCGTCTGGCTTGATGCGCGCAATATCCCGGATATTCTCGCGCTTGCGCCCACCTGGGTGGAAGCCATGGATGATCCTGCAACGAAACGCCTCTTCGTGGAAGAGGCGCTTCGCGCCGAGGTCTTCTGCGTAAGCGCCTCGGGGTGCGCGGGATGGGGCGGCCCCCCCATGCAACGCCGAGTACTGACACACAAGGACGGTTCGCCCCGCCTCATTCTCGTCGGCGACCTCGTCTCCGCCGCGGGTAAATCCCTCCCCCCGCTCGCGCCTCGCGTCACACAGGCAGCAGCCATGCAAGCCGATGCCGTGCTTGAGCATATCCTTGGAACTGGATAATCAAAGCTTCTGCTTGATTCCCACCATTTTTTTATTCTTCCCTTGCCTTGAATACAGATACATTTTTCAACTCTTCCCACAACTTCTGTTCGCGTTCCGTTGTTTTTTTGGGCAGCAGTATCTGCGCGCGCACCAGCAGGTCGCCACGGCCTGCCCCCATGCCCTTGCCGCGCAGGCGAAATTTGCGACCCGACGAAGTGCCTGCGGGAACATGCAATTCCACTTCACCTTCCAAGGTTGGTACGCGAATTCTGGTGCCGAGCGCCGCCTCCCAAGGGGCCAACGGCAGGTCACAGAGCAAGTTGTCGCCGTCCACCTGGAAGCGCGGATGCGGCGCAAAACGGATATGCAAGAACAGATCGCCCGGCGCGCCTCCCCCTGGGGAGGGGTTGCCCTGCCCGACGAGGCGGAGTTTTGCCCCTTCACGGATGCCGGCCGGAATGTTGACCTCCAGGGTGCGCTTCCCTTCCGAACCAGTTAGGGAGAGCGTTCTGCGTCCGCCTTTAACGGCGTCTTCAAGC
>WRKB01000121.1 GCA_009778295.1 Betaproteobacteria bacterium
ACACATACCGTTGATGATCTGGCGCGTAGTGGGGAAGCACCAGACGAGCAGGCACGAAACGGCAAGATATATGACAGGCCAGGCATCGCGTAGATAATTGTTGGCGAAAAGCGTTGACCAGCCGCCGGAGAAATCGGAAGAAAAAATGCCCGCCATGGAGGAATACATGACGCCCGCTGCGTGCAGGCTGTCCACCCTGAAGATCACCCAGGCCAGATTGATGCACAGGAAGGTGAAACCGATACTGAGAACGCGCAACACATAATTATGCAGCACCTTTTCGGAAATATTCCTTATAGCCCAGGTTTTCCAAAAATGGTTGACACAAAGCATGACTCCGTGCATGCCGCCCCAGATAATGAAAGTCCAACCTGCGCCGTGCCACAGACCGCCAATCAGCATGGTCAGCAGCAGGTTACGGTACTGTTTGAACTTACCCACGCGGCTTCCGCCCAGCGGAATGTACAGAAAATCACGCAACCAGAGACTCAGGGTGATGTGCCAACGTCGCCAGAAGTCGACAATACCTGTTGATTTATAGGGGGAGTCAAAGTTGTCGGGCAGATGTAAGCCAAAAAAGAGGGCCACACCTACAGCCATATCTGTATACCCGGAAAAATCAAAATATAATTGGAAAGTATACGCCAGTGACCCTACCCAGGCTTCGGCGCTGGTCAGCGGAAAACCTTTGTGCGCAGCGTTGAAGATGCTGTTGGCGTAGGCGGCGATGCTGTCTGCGAGCAGCACCTTCTTGGCAAGGCCGATAACAAAAAAGGTCATGGCTTGAGCAATGTTGGCGACAGTCAGCGGCTGCGGATTGGCGAGTTGTGGGCCGAATTGCGGATAACGCACGATGGGCCCGGAAATGACGTAGGGAAAGAAGGTGGCGAAGTTCGCGTACTGAAGCAGGCCGGCGGGTTCCGTCTGGCGACGGTATACCGTGACCAAATAAGCAATCTGTAGAAAGGTATAGAACGAAATACCCAGCGGCAGCCCTGCGGACTGGTGGGCGAGAGAGGCGTCAAAAGCCATATTGATGTTATCAATAAAGAAATTCACATACTTGAACCAACACAACGGCGCCATGTTGATCACAAGCGCTAACGTGAGCACTTGTTTTCGGCTGACCCCACCTTCCCCCTGATCCGGCATGGCGGCGAGCACTTGCCCGAACGCGCAGTTCAGGCCGGTTATGCACAGCAAAAGAATAAGAAATTCCATTCCCCATAGAGAATAGAAAATCAGCGAAGATGCGAACAGGAGCAGGCCAAGCCTGTCGCGCGCGACCTGCGAAACAAGCCAGTATGCAATCAGCAGGGCGGGCAGAAACAACAGGATGAACTGGTAGGAGTTGAAAAGCATGCGCGAATCCTTCAGCAGCGTTGCAGGCGGATTAGTAATTCAGAATTTTATCGGCGTTTTTTACCAGGGAATACAAAGTGTTCATGTTTGAACGTCTCAGGCAGTCATCTTCATTCACACCGTGAATGTCCATGCATTTGCCTCAGCCAAACAGCGCTCCTTCGCTGAGCGTGAACAATTTGCTCAATTCTTTGAGCGGAAAAGCCGGTGAATCGCCTTGGCACAAGTCCACCCCGGCGCCGTTCAGGAAAATGGTGACTTCTTCCCCGGACTCCAGCAGCAGATTGCCGAAACGTAACGCGTTCCATTTAATTTCCGGTTCGTTGCTGCTCAGAATAAGTAGCACGTTCATGCTATCTCCTGACAGAAAGTTGGAAAGACCTCGTGTAACCGCAAGCAAAAAAGGCCCATGCGGGCCTTTGTGAAAGCAAATGATACTGCCCTGAATGCAGGACACAACTCAAACAGACGGGTTGCATATGCACACAGCGCTGATTTTGCTGGCGTTACGCGTCTCCCATAACCGGGGGGTGTGGCGTAAGCAAGCACATCCGGCCCTATTCGCCGTTCAATTCCGAGCGGAATTTACGGGAAAGCCGGAACACCACCACCTTACGCGGAGGCAGGGTAATAGTGGCATCAGTCTTGGGATTACGGCCCTTGCGGGCGTCTTTGTCATAGGCCTCAAATTTGCCGAAGCCGCTGATCAGCAAAGTGCGGTCCTTTTTCACCGCCTGCTTCATAATGGTCAGCAGTTTTTCTACCAGCTTTTTGACTTCCGCACGATTTTTATCGGTTTTTTCGTAAATCGCCTCAACAATATCGGCCTTGGTCAGGGTTTTGCTCATTCAGTCCTCCAACTGAGTCCCAGCTCCCGTACGGCGTATGCGATAGACAGCGCGTTTCCGGAAAGCCTATGTACACGCATGTTTTTTTGCAAAAGATACATCCGCCGCATGTGCAGCATGGATACCTGCATTGCACGTGCAGCACTTTCGTGCGAGTGTGGCATGCAACTCATCTGCAACTATACAAAAACTCACTCATACAGGCAAGAAATTTCTTGAGATACGTAAGCATTACTCTACGTTCCTTTTCCGATGGGGAGCGAAAAACTTGTACTGGCAAAGAAAACCAAGCAGAACCGCCTGTCTCCACTCGTGGTTGTTTTTCAGAAAACTCTGGAGGAGACGAGATTCTGCACCTGCCTTTTCCTTGGCCGCCTGTACGCATGGCGCACCCCGTGCTGCCGGTGTTTTTACCATTCGCCGGCTGTCCCACACGTTGCATCTTCTGTGCCCAGGACAAACAAACGGGACTTAACCCATTCGGAACAGAAGATAAAGGGGTGGCACGTGCTCTAGATACCTTGTCCGCCAGCCTGAAAGAACGGGCAGCCAGACAAGCCGAAGCCGTAGAGCTCGCTTTTTTTGGGGGAACCTTTACCGCTCAGCCGGAAAAAATTCAGGAAGCCTGTTTTACTAGCCTGCAGCCCTGGCTTGAACAAGGCCTCGTAGCGGCCGTACGCTGCTCTACACGTCCAGATGCGGTAAACGCCGGACAACTTGCGCGATTGAAAGCCTTGGGGCTTCGAACTGTAGAATTGGGCATACAGAGCTTTTCCAGCCTGGCGCTATCTAAAGCACGGCGAGGCTATACGAGAGAGCAAGCCCTGGATGCCTGCGCACTGGTGCGGGAAGCAGGGCTTACGCTCGGCGTGCAGCTCATGCCGGGCATGCCCGGTGTGGATGCGCAGACCTTCCAGTCGGACATCACCCAGGCGCTTGCCATGAATGCGGCGTTTCTGCGCGTATACCCCTGTCTTGTACTGAAGGGGACGGAACTGGAGCGCATCTGGCGCGTCGGCGCGTATACCCCTTGGAGCCTTGCGCAGACGGTGCAGGAATTGGCGCGGGCGCTTCTAGCGACAGGAAAGGCAGAAGTTCCTGTCGCTCGTGTGGGCTTACCGCTGACCGAAGATTTTGTGCAGTACATTCTGGCTGGCCCGGCACATCCGGCTCTGGGGGCCATCGTACAGGCCGAGGCGCTGTACCATTATATATATAGTCACACAGCAGGCAAGGACGTGATGCTCCTGCGCCTGCCCAAGAACTACCAGGGATTTTTCTGGGGAGAACGGGGAGAAATGCGTGATCGATGGGCCGCCCTGGGGTTAAGCGGGGAAAATATAATTTGGGAAGAAAAACAAAATGATACATAATTATATAAAGATACCAAGAGGCAATGGGCTTTTCTTGCAAAATGTAACAGAAGGACAAGCCCGGAGAAGGAACTTGACAGG
>WRKB01000122.1 GCA_009778295.1 Betaproteobacteria bacterium
GCGGCGGCGTATGGCGGCGCTGCTGCATGTAATGCTCTCTCTCGTGTTCCCACTGGGCGTGGAGTTTCTGGTCGTGCTGCAGGCGTTCCTGTTCCCGCCTTTCCCATGCCAGGCGTTCCTGTTCCATACGCAGGCGTTCCGCGCGCGCCGCCGTGCGTTCGCGTTCCAGCATCCGTGCCCGGTCGTGGTTGTAATGCTCCCATTGGGCCTGTTTGTAGGCGCCATAGTTGTCGTAATAACGATCCTCGAATTGGAAGGCGCTGGCGAAATCCGGGATGTGGAAGACGAGATCCGCGGCATGGCCTGTCCGGGCAAATACGCCCGGCAGCGCAAGACACAGCGATACGGCGAAAACAGCCAGGAAGCGTCGCAGTTCCATATATCCTCCCCAAAATGTATTACGGCATGTCCGGCAACGGCTTCTGCCCATCATGCCCTTCATCATCTCTGCCTCTATTGTTTGCCCTGCCGGGACTTCATCATTTCCATCATTTTTTCCATCTCTTTCGACATGTCCCTGTAGCCCGCCGGGACTTCAAAGAGCGAAGGCGCAGGCGCTCCCTCCCTGATGTTGCGCATCTCCACCACCAAACCGCTCTGCTCATCCTGCGTCCGCACCGGAAGATCAAATTCCTTGGCCTTCCACAGGAAACTGGTCATGGTATGCGTCTTCCCCATCACCTTTATGGTGGCGGTCACCCGGAATTTTTCCGTCTGAAAGCCGTTCACGGTTTCAGAACCGACCTTTTCCTGCGTGACCTTCGGCGCGGCCTCTCCCCCCACCATACTGCCCAGCTCGGCAAAATCGGGTATTTTGTCGCCCTTCAAAGGAACCGTCAGGTACGTTTTATCTTCCTGCAGGGCGTACATTTTCTGCTGATCCATACGAATGATGGCAATGGAACCTTCGCCCCGTTCCCCAAAGGATTCCATGCGCATTTTCTTTTCCGCGACATAATACCTGCCCACGACTTTCCCGCTCTGCACATCCACCATGTCCGCGCTGTATTCCGGCACGCTTCCGGCAAACGCCCAGGTCGCCGCCGACAGGACAAGCGACAGGCTGAGAATTGTGATCAGATTTTTCAGCATCGTGTTCCCCCCACCGGTTGCCTTCGTATTGCGCCGCGCGCAGAGCGCCGGCATGTGCTGTCATTGCTTCGCCAGCCGTCTCCAAGACAAGCGCCTGTTTATGCCGGCCCGCAAAAATTGCAAGCGTTTCCCTCCCATGGGAATTCCAAAAGTAAGGGAATCCGTCAAGCCCTTTCTCGCCCATGCACAGGGCAGACGCAGATATGGCCCCGCCCGCTACCAGCGTTTGGCGCAATCCGTACAGGGCGGCTCCGGCCTGCCCGCTTCCAGCGCCTCGCGAAAGGCCCTGAAAGGTCCCCCCTGCCAGCAGGCGAAGGCATCCGTTTCCCTGGCGTTGCCGAAGACCCGGCGGCGCGCGTCCTCGCGCCGTACGGGCACATTGGCATACACGCAGGGGGAAAGCGCGCCTTCGGCATCCACATACAGGCTGCGCTGCGCCTGTTCCCGGCACGGCCCCGGAGCCTGGCCGGGCAGAAGGTAGTGAAAGCCCAGGCCCAGCTTCGCGGCGCGCGCGGCGGCCTTTTCCAGGAGGTCCGCCGCCCGGGCGAGCTTGTCCGCCTCGTGCGGCGCAAAGGCCAGCCTTTCCTGTCCCGGCGCGGCAATATAGTCCAGCGTGCTCACCACGGCCGCTTGCAGGCCGAGCTGCGCCGCCAGATCCGGCAAGGCCAGCACGGCTTCCATGCGATCCGCCAGCAGCATGTACGCGCAATGCAGGCGCAGATGCGCGGCCGCGGTTTTGGCGCGCACGTCCGCCATCAGCCGGATGTGTTCGCACACCTTCGCAAAGGGCGCGCCCTGCCGGATGGCGTTGTGGAGCGCGTCGGTCCCCGCCAGCGAAAAGGCCAGCACGTCCATCCCGCTGTCCGCAACCCGGCGGGCGATTTCTTCATCCATGTGCAGCCCGCAGCTTGTGCTCGACACCGTGCAGCCCGCCTTGCGCGCCAAGGCCGCAAAATCGAAAAAACGCGGATGCAGGAGGGGTTCCCCCCAGCCCTGCAGATGTACCCGCGCGCTACGCCGCACAAGCGGCCACAGGGCCGCGAAGGTCTCCGCCTCCATATTCCGCGCCTTCCAGCGCCCGGCCTCCGCGCTTTGCGGACAATACGCGCAACGCGCCGTGCAGACGGAGCTGACCTCCACCTGCACGCAGGCGAGCGGACGCCGCCAGCCCGGCAGGAAGCCGGACAGGCGTTCCAGGATGCCGGGGCCTTTGCATGCCGTATTGCCGGGGGAAGCGCTCATGCTGTCCGCGTGGGGGCCGTCTATATATTTTCCGGGGGGCGATGGGCCTTTTTGGCTTTTTTGTGCTCGTACATGTTCATATCCGCCTCTTCAATCAGGTCGTACACGTTGTTGGCCGTGTCATTGGGATAGACGGCGAAACCGTGGCTGATGCTCATTGTATAGGGTTTGAATGCTTCATGTCCCATGCGGTACAGTATTTCGTCAATCTGCAGCATCTTTTCCTCAAGATGCAGATCGAGCTCTTCCGTGACCAGAATAAGCTCATCCCCGCCGTAGCGGATGCCCTTGCATGCCTCGCCGAACATCCGGTACAGGATTTGCGCCACGGTTTGGATATACCAGTCGCCCTCCTGGTGGCCGTGCAGGTCGTTGACGCGCTTGAGCCCGTCTATGTCAATGAAGCAGAGCGCCATGCCGGTGCGCAGCGTTACGCACTGGTCAAAAAGATATTCCAGGAGTTCAAGGCCCGCGCGCCGGTTCAGCATGGTGGTCAAATTGTCGAATGTCGCCATATGCTTGAGGGTAGTGATGTCCGACAGCCCGATCAGATAGAGTTTTTTGTCGCCGGCCGTGGTGGTCTGGGCGGACATCAGCACGATTTTTTTCTCGGTGATCCCCACTTCCAGGTTGGAAAATTCTTTTTCTTCTTCGATCTTCGCAAGCAAACGCCGGCTGAGATCTCTGTCGCCGTCGGGACCGGGCAGGATATCGGCGAAGGAACTTTCCGCGGTCAAAGCTATCCCGAGCCAGCGCTGAATGCGCTTCACCGCCATGGCGTTGTACTTGATGGCCTTCAGGCTTGCCGCGTCAAAGAGGATTGTCACGGTGGGCGTTGTTTCAAAAAGCTGGTTCAGGTACGCTTCATTTTTTTTCATGACATCAAAACCGGCTTTGATTTCTTTTTGGGCCGGCTTGAAGACGACACGCCATTCAAAAATCAGGGCAAAAAGAGCGACGGCCAGAATCACGCCTTCAATCAGTTGAAGCCGAAAAAGCTTTGTGTTGGATTCCTGGTCGTATTGCAAAACTATCTTGTCCATATAGTTCAAAAATGCAATTTCATTGTCGTGAATGGCGTTCACCAGTTCCAGGAGCCGGCTTCTGTCGTCTTCGTAGTTCTGCATATCCAGTATGGCTGCCACAGAAGCGATGATGCCCCGATAATAGGGGTCCATTTCTTCATACAGGAGTTGGACAGCCGGATTGTTATCGCCGGACAGGCGCATTTCCCTGTTGCCGTGCCGCAGTCCCTCGTGGGTCTTTTGCCAGAGGTTCCTGGCGCTTGCGAGTTCGAAGGCATACCGCGCGCGCTCCTGGGCGGTGGCAGCCAGCATAAGCCCGAA
>WRKB01000123.1 GCA_009778295.1 Betaproteobacteria bacterium
CATGCCGGAAGAAGCGCCGGCTTTTCCGGTACTGGAAGGCGCTTCGCTGGCGCTGGCCACCGTTTTGGGAACACATACCGCACTGGCGATCGGGGCGCCCCCGGTCGGGAGCGTCGTGATCGGCTGTATCGCGGGAACTGTGGGCGGCATGCTGCGCGATCTGTGCCTGAACGAACGCCCGGCGCTGCTGGAAACGGATTTTTACGGCAGCGCTGTTGTCGTGGGAGCCATGGCCGTCACCGGACTGCATGCCTTGCATGCCGACCTGCGCCTGCAAATGGCCGCCGGAGGCGTTTGCGTGTTCGGCCTGCGGCTGCTGGGCACCTGGCGGATGAAACGGCTTGGAAAGTTTTCCGAGTTTTAAGGTTCTTCCCCCTCTTGCCGGCCCTATCCCATCCCTCTTTTATTTTTATATTTTTTTGTAGCCAGCACAATGCACAACGCAGATATGCAAAGCGCTTGTGACGAAATGCTCTTGACTCAGAGCCATTCATACGCCACACTGTTCAAGGGAATTGTATCCGGCGCACTGGTGCCGCGTGATGCGACACTGGCGTTTTATTCCCAATTCTCCATCAACCAGGCATGTAGCCTGATGTAGAAATCGCTCTCAACCCGACAACGATGCAGATGAACAAAAATGAGGTCTTTGCCGGATTTTGCCGGTCGGAGCAGGAGCAAATTCTCGCCGAGTGGAATGAGGCTGTTTTTGCCACCTACCCCCTAAGCACGGCAGGCTTTGCGCGCACCAAGGAGGACCAGTTCCGCAATCCCGGCGGGCACGCCGTCCATCTGGCCCTGGAAGAAACATACAAAGCCGTGAGCGGACAGGCTTCCTCCGAAGAACTGTTGCGGAGTTCTCTGGAAATGTTTGTGAAACTGCGCGCCGTGCAGGATTTTACCCCTATCCAGGCTTTGGGCGTCATCTACCTGCTCAAGCCCCTGTTGCGGGAGCGTATTTTACCCGCCTGTCTGCAAAACGGGCTGCTTGATGACTACCTGGAGGCCGAATCCCGCCTGGATACGGCTGCGCTTCTTGCCTGCGACATTTATGTAGCAAGCAAAAAACGGGTTCTTGAGGAGCGTATCGGTGAAATCAAACGCCAACACACACAGCTTGTCCGATGGGCGCAAAAGAAGGGTGACGGCCCGTCGGAATGAACCGTTGTCATAACTTTTCAGAACAGTTTGCCTTTGAAGCAGCGATTGCCCGCTGTCAAGCGACAATCTCAATATGAAAATGCTCTCAGTAGTGGTTCAATTTTGAAAAAACGGGAGGTAGGGAATGCTCATTTCTTTATTGGCGGTTCTTGCCATCGGCGCCATCGCCTGGCTGGGATCAGGCGCAGGCTGGGGAGCCGTGTTCGGCGTGGCCTTGCCGTATGCGGCAGTAGCCATATTCCTCGCGGGCCTTGTCCGGCGCGTGGCATACTGGGGAAAATCTCCCGTGCCGTTCGCCATTCCCACTACAGGCGGACAACAGAAATCGCTCTACTTCTTCCAGCAGGCCAAACTGGACAACCCGGATACCCGCTGGGGCGTCGTCAAACGCATGCTGCTGGAAGTGCTCTGTTTTCGTTCACTTTTCCGCAACACCGCGGCTGACGTGCGCGTAGACGGCCCGAGGGTTATCTACTACTCCTCCAAATGGCTCTGGCTTTTTGCCCTGATGTTCCACTACTGCTTTCTGCTGATTTTTATCCGGCATTTCCGCTTCTTCACAAACCCGGTGCCCCCCTGCATCACCTGGCTGGAAACGCTGGACGGCCTCATGCAGATCGGCTCACCGCGTCTGTATATGACCAGCATGCTCATTCTGCTGGCGCTCGGGTTTCTGCTCAGCCGCCGCCTGTTCAACGAGCGGCTGCGCTATCTGTCCCTGCCGAATGATTATTTCCCGCTCTGGCTGATCATCGGCATCGTGGGCACCGGCATCTGGATGCGCTACTTCGGCAAGACCGACATCGCATCCGTCAAAGTGTTCATCATGGGTCTGGTGCACTTTTCTCCGGCCGGCACGGAGGGAATCGGGGGGGTCTTTTTCGCGCACCTGACGCTTGTGAGCTGCCTGCTCGTGTATTTTCCCTTCAGCAAGCTCTCGCATATGCTTGGCATCTTCTTCAGTCCCACGCGCAATCTGCCCAGCAATACCCGGGCGGTGCGGCACGTGAACCCCTGGAATCCGCCGAAGAGCTACCATACCTATGAGGAATACGAGGACGACTTCCGCGAGCTTATGCATGAAGCCGGCCTGCCGCTTGACAAACAACCACCAAAGGCAGCAGCCGAGTAAGGAGTATTCATGTCCAAACTGCCTAATCCCAAAGAACTTCTGGAATCGCGCCCCGCGTTTCCGCTTGAGAACTGGATGGATGTCAAGCCCGAGTTCAAGCCCGGCTCCTACGCCTACCCGGCGAAAAAGGAGACCATGGAAAAACTCGGCATGCCCAATCCCCATGACTGGAGTCCGGAAGCGGAAAACTGGAATCTACCGGAAAACTGGGAAAAAATTCTCTATGACGCCTTGGCCGACCGTCTGGAAAAACACCGCTCGCTGAAAGTCTTCATGGACATCTGCGTGCGTTGCGGCGCCTGCGCAGACAAGTGCCATTTCTTCCTGGGCACGAACGACCCCAAGAACATGCCCGTGCTGCGCGCGGAACTGCTGCGTTCCATCTACCGGAAGGACTTCACCACGGTGGGTAAAATGCTCGGCAGGTTCGGCGGCGGCCGTTCCATCGACATGGCTGTTGTCAAGGAATGGTTCTATTACTTCTACCAATGTACCGAATGCCGCCGCTGCTCGCTCTTCTGCCCCTACGGGATCGACACGGCGGAAATCACCGCCATCGTGCGCGAACTGCTGCACGAAGTCGGACTTGGCATCAACTGGATTATGGACCCGGTATCCAACTGCAACCGCACAGGAAACCATCTGGGTATCCAGCCGCATGCCTTCAAGGAAATCGTGGAATTCCTCTGCGAAGACATCGAGACCATTACCGGCGTCTCCATCCAGCCCCCCTTCAATGAAAAAGGCCATGAAATCCTGTTCATCACCCCCTCGGGCGACGTGTTCGCCGAGCCGGGCATTTACACCTTCATGGGATATCTGATGCTCTTCCACGAGTTGGGACTGGATTACACCTTATCCACCTACGCCTCGGAAGGCGGAAACTTCGGTTCCTTCACCTCCTTCAATATGGCGAAGAAACTCAATGCCAAAATGTATGCCGAAGCCGAACGCCTGGGCGCCAAATGGATACTGGGCGGCGAATGCGGCCATATGTGGCGCGTAATCAATCAATACATGGACACCTACAACGGCCCCACTCCGAGCTGCATGGGAACGCCGAAATCGCCCATCACCGGCACGGTATTCGAGAATGCCAAATCCACTAAAATGGTGCATATCGCAGAATTCACGGCCGACCTTATCCGCAACGGCAAGCTCAAGCTGGATCCTTCGCGCAACGACCATCTCATCACCACCTGGCACGACTCCTGTAACCCGGCACGGGGCATGGGCCTCCTGGATGAACCGCGCTACGTGCTCAAGGCGGTGTGTAACAAATTCTTCGAAATGCCGGAGCGCACCATCCGCGAAGAAACCTTCTGTTGCGGCTCCGGTTCCGGCCTGAATACGGAAGAAATCATGGAACTGCGCATGCGTTCGGGCATGCCCCGCGGCAACGCCCTGCGCTATGT
>WRKB01000124.1 GCA_009778295.1 Betaproteobacteria bacterium
GGCAAGCCCGCCGTCAGTGCGGCCTCCCCGCAAGATGCCATCAATGCATACATCAAGCAGCGCAGCGCCGGTTTCTCGGAACTTGCCTTCCCCGGTGGATTCGGTTTTGTGGCGACAGGATCGGGCACGTATGAAAAGCAGCCCAATGTCATTTCCGGCCGCATAGCGCAGCGCAACGCATATCTGAAAGCCTTCATGGAGGCCAAGCGCCACCTTGCCGAGGGTCTGTTCGGCCTGACAAACGAAGGTAAGACCAAACTGGCGGAAACGCTGAGCACCATCGACCAGGGCAGCAGCGGCACCTTGATTAACGCCTCCGAGCGGACCAGCGAATCCATCAGCCAACGAGTGGACGGCATGCTGCGGGGTTTTGTGGTGTATGACGTGTTTGATGATTTCGACGCGGGTCAGGTTTTCGTGACCATAGTCACCACGCCCAGGACACAGGGGCATTTCAAGCGGCCGGATATGGACAGCATCTCGGCCGCATCGATGCGCGAGGGGTTGGAACAGATTGTTGCCGAGGCGAACAAGGGGCTTGTCCCTCCTGTGGGCGGCAAGACCATTTTCGTCCCTCAGACGGGCGAATTGGCCTTTGTCGGCTTTGGCAGCGCTGTGGTGCGTAAAGATAACGACAAGGCGTTGCAGGCCAAACTCGATCTCGGGGCCGAGCGTATTGCCAGAATGCGTGCAGCGGATGCCCTGTGCGGCATCATCATGGGCGACTCCATGACGGCCCGCAGCAAGCTGGACTCGGAAGTGAGCGGCATGGTGCAAGACTATGATGCAATGGCGAAAAATGACCCAACCGCTGCCAAAGATCCCAATGCTCCGGCCTTCCAGCAGCTCGAACAGCGTAAAAAGGAATTCAGCGCCACGGAAAGCGCTTCGGCGGACATTTCCAGCATACGCAAGGGCGTCATGCCCGCCGGGGTGCAGACGCAGTCCTGGTTTGACGGCGACAGGTATTTCGTCTACGGCATGGCCATCTACCTGCCGAGCGCCACAGCCCGCGCCAGCGGAGCGGCGAAGAGCATGCAGCAGGGGCGGATCATCCAGCAGCCCGATGCGGACGCCCGCGGCATGCAGCCCGGCGCGAACCAGCCCGATGCCGGTACGCTCAAGCAGGGGCCGAGCGGCCAAGTGCAGAGCAATGACGCTTTGTAAGGTGTTTTTCGTTTTCTTCCTTGCTTTGTTCAGCCCGCTCTCCGTTTGGGGAGCGGGCCAGCAGGGCGTGGATGATGCCGGTGCGGACGAGGCGTTGTCCGTTTTGTCCGCAGCCTCGCTGCCTGCGGATGTGGTTGCCGCCTGGAAGAGCGGCGCACGTTTCCAGGGCGGGAACCAGAGCACAGCCACCTACCGTAACGGCTCTCTCTACGGCTTCTCGTTCATCCAAACGCCGAGCGATCCGGATAAGTCCGTGCAAATCCGCTGGCAGGAGGCCCAGGTCAAACGGGCCGAGGCGCGTTCGATCAATGTGCTGGGCCTTTTTGCCTTCAACGCCTTCGAGTGCGCGGCGCTTCAGCAGCATGAGAGCCTTCGGCCCGATCAGGAGCAATGCAAAAATATTCAGATGACCAATCTCTGGGCCGGTGAGTTGGGCGGGCACATATACGGTGTGGCAAAGGCTCCTGCCGATGCGATTTGTTCCTGCCGCACATTTCTGGATACGCCCGGAACCGCCGACAATACTTCCGTGTACTACGCTGCCATTGCTTCTGAAGAACTCGCCAGGCTGTATGACGCGGGCGAGCATCAGGCCGTGGCGGATTTTTTTCTGAAAAATTACAAACGGCGCATCTTTTCCAAAGAAAGACTGATTCAGGCGGCCTCAAGTTTCGCACTGCTCAAAAAGAACGAGGAGGCGGGGCATATCCTCAATGCCGTGCTGGAGAGATTCGCGGATTCCCTGACCTCGGAAGATTGCGAAGCGATGGGCGACGCTTTGTATGCGATGGGTGAACAGGGCAGGGCTGAAGCAATGTTCAGGCAGGCCGTTGAAAAATTCAATAACTGAAATGAGAGGGGTATGGTGATGTTGCGTACTGAAAGGCATATGGCGTTTGTGTTGTTTTTTTTCGCCTGCTTCGTCTGCATGACGCCGGTTGCCGGCGGATGTGCCGCGGATGCCGGCAAGCCGGTGAACATGGAAGCCGAGAACCAGCCTGACGCCGGGGCGCAAGCAGGGCAGGGCGCCGACAAACTGGTGAGCGTGGAAGCCGAGGGCCAGGGCGAGACCAAAATACAGGCCATGAAAGTCGCCTGGATGGAGGCGGTGCGGCTTGGCATAGGCATGTACCTTGACGCCAAAACCACGGTCATTGACGATGCCGCCAGAGAGGAAATCGTCGCGCATAGCCGTGGCCGCGTTGATTCGTATGAGGAGTTGGCCAGCGAAAAAACCGATGCAGGCTGGAAGGTGCGCATCCGGGCGAACATAGAAAAAGATGTGCTCAAGGAAACAGCGGGGTCCATTCAAAGCAAGCACGTCGCGATTGATCCGAACCTTACCGCGCAGGTCGTCAGCGAACGGGAAAAAAAGCTTTCCGGCAAGGAACTGATCGCCACATACCAGATACCCTCCTGGGAAAAATTCTTTACCTTGGATTTTCAGACTGACCAGAAAGACGGGCAGTATGTGGGCAAGTTTTTTTTCCGGGTCAATATGGACATGTATACTAAAGTCTTTGTTGAAGATTTAACCAGAATACTGGATCAGGTCGCGGTCAAAAAAATAGAAGGACGATTTGGTGGTACAGTATCAGAACAATTCAAGGTTATCATGCGGGAGGGCAACAATGCTAAAGTTATGCAAAATGGTGGATTCTGTAGTGCGATTGGAGAGAGAGTACGGTCACAAAATCTCTCTCGGGAATTGATTCACATTTTCATAATTATTAATGAATTTAAGTATATATTGTATTCAGTGTCACGGGAAATGGCTATTGAATTCGCAGAGAAAAATGGAACACCAATAACGTCTATGTTTGAATCAGGTACATTGAATGCAGTAAAAAGACGTAATAATAATATTATATTTTCCATTGATATGATGGAAAAAAATACTATGATGGATTCTACCTCTGTGCTCATGCGCATGAATGATTTCTTTTGTCAAACATGTACGAGTAATTATATTATAATACATCCATTTTATTATCTATCGCAAGTTGATAATAAATATGTAGACTTATCCGGGATGGATAGTTTTGTTCTTCACAAAACCACTTTTACAGTACCCATTAAACTCGCTACAGAGCAAATTGATAAAGTGGATGCATTCAATGGGTCATTTTGTTTTGATGGTCTGTGAATAATTTTTTATAGTAATGAATGCGTTATTCACAGAATATTAATCACATTTTTTTGTCATTTCGATGAGCGCAGCGAAGAGAAATCTGTTCATTTTGAGATTTTTCATTGCGGTCGAAATGACGAAGCAATGGATGTTGTTCAATAATGAATGACCGTATTGTAATTGGCGTTTTTTTGTCCTTTGGTTGACAGGATTTGCTCTGACGCACAACCTGGAAGGAACAGGAACATCAAGAAGAAGGAGGTTCGTATGCGGCGGCGATTGTGGATGGCCCTGGCCTTGTGCCTGGCCCTGGTGGTGGTGAATGGGCGCGCGGCGGACGCGGCCATGAATGCGACGGATTTTTTTCGGCTCTGTGCATGGGGAACGCCACAGGCAGTCCAGGCCGCGCTGGCGGGGGGCGCGGATGC
>WRKB01000125.1 GCA_009778295.1 Betaproteobacteria bacterium
CCTGCTCCCCGGCAACGCCCTCTTTTTTCATGAATTGGGCAAAGGCCACGCGCAATCCCTGGCCGATGGCGCGGATCGCCTGCCCGACACAGGCCGAGCTTTTGCCTTTGCCGCACCCCGTGTACACAAGGATCATGCGGCGCTCCAAACCCCGGGAATTTCTTCCCCGCACGCGCACCGGCCGTCAAAGGGCAGTCCCGCAACGCTGAAGCCGGTTCGGGAAAGGAGCTTGCGCCCGCAGGCCGGGCAGAAAGTATCCGACAACGTGTGGTGAGCCACATTGCCCAGGTAGACGAAGCGCAATCCCTCCTCCTGGCCGATCTGAGCGGCGCGCTCCATATCGGCAAGCGGCGTGGGCGGAACATTCTTCATCCGGAACGTCGGACGGAAGCGCGAAATATGCCAGGGAACCTCCTGTCCCAGTTCCTGGGCGACAAAACGGGCAAGTTCGCGCAATTCGTCCGAGCCGTCGTTACAGCCCGGGATAAGCAGGGTAGTCACTTCCAGCCACCAGCCGCAGGCGCGCATGGCTTTCAGGTTGTCCAGCACCGGGACGAGATGCGCCTTGCAATACTTGCGATAAAACTCCTCCCGGAAAGATTTCAGGTCGATGTTCGCGGCCTGGATGCGGCCCTGCAGGGCCTTGAGACTGTCCGGGCTCTGAAAGCCGTTGGAAACCAGAACGGTGCCGAAACCGGCCTGCAACGCGAGATCGGCTGTCTCCGCCATAAGTTCGAAAAAAACGGTAGGCTCACTGTAGGTAAAGGACAGGCTGGCCGCCCCGTTGCGCCTGGCCTGTTCTACCAGGGCCTGCGGCGTGATTTTTTGCAGCCGCACATGCCCCAGCTCGCGCGCGTCGTGCGAAAGCGCGGCGTTCTGGCAGAAAAGGCAGGCGAAATTACAGCCCGGCGTGCCGAAGGACAGGGTTCTGGTCCCCGGCAGATAATGGTACAAGGGTTTTTTTTCCACGGGGTCCAGATTCATGGCTCCCACGCCGTTTACAACCAGGCTGTGCAAAACGCCGTCATCGTTGTTGGCGCGGACTCCGCAAAAACCCCTCTCGCTGGGGGGAATGACGCAGGAGCGGCGACACAGGCTGCATTGCACATGGCCATTCGGCAACTGCTTCCAGAATTGCGCCGTCATAGCTCCCTCGTTGCCGGGCGGCGGCTCTCCGTTTTTACGGCGCGCGCCGCTGCCTGTTTTTCACTATACATGCTCTGCCTATACAATACTCAGTCGGCGCTCTTCCCGGACCGGCCGGGCGCTCCGGCGCCGGAAGGCGGCTTCACGCCCGGAGACGGCGCAAGCTCCCGGCCGGAAGGCGCAGGCCGCGGCCCGGGCCTTCCCACCCGCGGATAGACCTGGACGGGAACCTGCGGAAACTCCTGCGCGGCGGGAGGCGGCGCCTTCACCTCGACCTTTCTGTCGCCGGTTTTGGGATCCACGCCGACCCGCCCCGCGCCTCCGGGAGTTCCTCCCGTATAGTCCGCGCGCACCTCAAACGCAACAAGCGCGAACGACAGGCACAACACGCACAGACACGCAAACGCTTTCATACCTTTCCCCCCTTGCCGAGCGAGGGATAAAAAGCCTACACTACAGGGGAACACGGACCGACCTGTGCAAGTTCCCTTTGACAAGGAGTTTCGCATGCCTTCAGAGCGTAGTAAAGCCTATACCGATGCCGGAGTGGATATCAATGCCGGCAACGCGCTGATCGCCCGCATCAAGGGGGCTGTCGATAAAACCTATATACACGGCGTACACTCGGATCTCGGCGGATTCGGCGGCCTTTTCCGCCCGGATCTTTCCGACATGGCGGATCCGGTATTGGTTTCCTCCACCGATGGCGTGGGGACGAAGCTCAAACTCGCGTTTGCCTTCGACAAGCACGACACTGTGGGCATCGACCTGGTCGCCATGAGCGTGAACGACATCCTTGTTCTCGGGGCGAAACCCTTATTTTTCCTCGATTATTTTGCCGCTGGCAAGCTGGACCTGAACTGCGCCGAAGCCGTGATCACCGGCATCGCCGAAGGCTGCCGCATCGCGGGGTGCGCGCTGCTGGGCGGAGAAACGGCGGAAATGCCCGATATGTATGCCGGGGGCGAATACGATCTGGCGGGTTTTTGCGTGGGTATCGTGGATAACGACAAAATCATCGACGGCCACACCATCCGGGTGGGCGACGCCATTATCGGCATCGCCTCCTCCGGGCCGCATTCCAACGGCTATTCCCTGATCCGCAAGCTTCTGGACAAAAGCGGCCTCACGGCGAACGACCCGGTGCCCGGCAGCGACAAAACAGTGCGGGAGACCCTGCTGGCTCCCACGCGCATTTATAAGGATGTCGTGCGCAGCCTGATCCGCGACAGGGAAATCAAGGGGATGGCGCACATCACCGGCGGCGGCCTGTATGACAACATCCCCCGCGTACTGCCCGGCAGCGTGCAGGCCGTCATTGCCTTTGAACGCTGGCAGATTCCTCCGGTATTCCACTGGCTCAAACAGGAAGGCAAGCTCACCTGGCCGGAAATGCTGCAGATTTTCAATTGCGGCATAGGGTACATCCTGATAGCCCCCGTCGAGGCCGCAGAGGATATCGTCTCGCGCATCAACGCCATGGACATGCCGGCCTGGATCCTCGGGGCCATCGCCCAGCGCAAGGGCGAGGAGGAACAGGTCCGGATCGTGTTTTAGAGCAAAATTTCCTTTGGCCGAGGCACATTGACATCATACAAAGTGTGATATATATGTAGCACACTTTGTGTAGTCACACCGTCAAGGGAGCCTATGCGAATTTTCAAAAACAAATGGTTTTCCAGATTCGCACGAAAAGAAGCTATCTCGGATGAATCTTTGTATGAAGCCGTCAAGCAAATTGAGGCAGGGAGCTATGATGCTGACTTGGGCGCGGGAGTATTCAAGCAGCGGATAGCCAGACCCGGAGAAGGCCCGTCGGGCGGCTACCGGATAATCTTATGCCTCAAATTGGAAAAGCGGACATTTTTCGTGTATGGCTTTGCCAAATCCGACAGAGCCAATATCGCCCAAGATGAAACAAGGGAGTTCAAGAAACTGGCAAAAATTTTGTTCGCCATGACTGACGAACAGCTTGAACGCATGTTGCAGAACGGCGACTTTGACGAACTTCCTTGATAAGGGAGGATATGCCCAATGACCAAGAGTTATAAAAACGAAATCTTTGCAGCCGTTCATGAAACCGCTGAAGCACTTCACACTCATGGCATTATCGACAAGATGACGATGCGGGAATTTGATGAATCCTGCCTTACCCCGGTAAAAGCCATAGCACCGGACGAAATACGCGCCATCCGCGAACGGGAAAAGCTGTCGCAACCCGTCTTTGCGCGCTACCTGAATGTTTCCAAAAATCTTGTCTCGGATTGGGAGCGCGGCGTGAAGAAGCCGGGCGGTCCGGCTTTGCGCCTGCTATCCATCCTTCAATACAAGGGGCTTGATGCTGTCAGGATGTAGAAAAGGCGCTTCAATCCCATGAGGAATATGCTGAAAGTTCCTGTTCGTATTACGCTGAAATGCCAACTGTGATAAATATGCCGTGCGGCGCAAAAAATTTCAGACGCTCTCCCAAGGGAAAGCGTTTTACACCCGCATCCTGAGCGTGACCTCGCCGGGGGCGAAGCCTTTCATTTCGCGCAACATGCCGCGCAACGCGCCTGCCACGACGCGCGCCGTAAACGCGT
>WRKB01000126.1 GCA_009778295.1 Betaproteobacteria bacterium
CCCGCCGCTGGAACCCCAAAATGCGCCCCTACATTTTCGGCGCACGCAACGGCATTCACATTATCGACCTGCAGCAGACCGTCAAGCTGTTTCGTAACGCATACGACAAGGTGGTGGACACTGTCGCCAAGGGCGGCAAGGTCCTGTTTATCGGCACCAAGCGCCAAGCCCAGGAAGCCGTGGCCGCCGAGGCCGGACGCACGGGGCAATACCATGTGACGAATCGTTGGATGGGCGGCACGCTCACGAACTTCTCCACAATCCAAAAAAGCGTGGAGCGCCTGAAGAAGCTTGAAGGCATGTTCGCCGATGGTTCCGTCAACCGCTACCAAAAGAAGGAAGTATTGAGCCTGCAGCGCGAAATGGACAAACTTAATCTGACGCTGGGGGGCATCAAGGATATGGAACGCCTGCCCCAACTTGCCTTCATCATCGATCCTCATCGAGAAGAAATCGCGGTCAAGGAGTGCCGTAAGCTTGGTATCCCTATTGTAGCGATTACCGATACCAACTGCGACCCCGACCTCATTGACTACGTCATTCCCGGCAATGATGATGCTATCCGCGCTATTAAACTTTTTGTGACCGCTTTTGCGGAAGCCTGCCTGGAAGGGGATGCCATGAAAAAAGATGGTAAAGCCGATGCTGAGGAAGAGCTGAAAAGAGCCGTCCAAGCCGAAGCGCCAGCAGAGGAAAGCCAAAACACCGAAGAAAACGCCGCTGAATAGTGAACTACAGCGCGCCGCCACAATAGTAGGGAGTTATTATGTCGATCAGTGCGCAACAAGTGAAAGAGCTGCGGGAAAAAACCGCAGCAGGCATGATGGATTGCAAAAAAGCTCTGGAAGAATGCAAAGGCGACCTTGAAAAAGCCATCGACTGGCTACGCCAAAAGGGCCTTGCCAAAGCCGCTAAAAAGGCCGGACGCTCCACCGAACAAGGAATCATCGGTTCTTACATCCACTCTACCGGAAAAATTGGCGTAATGGTGGAAATCAAATGCGAAACCGACTTTGTGGCGCGCACCGAAGCCTTTCAAGAATTCGCCAAACATATCGCCATGCAGATTGCCGCAGCATCCCCTTTGGCACTCGACACCGCATCGCTTGATCCGGCGCTGGTGGAGCGCGAACGTGAAGTCTACCGCCAAAAAGCCAGGGAAGAAGGCAAGCCAGAGGCTATCGTGGAGAAAATTGCCGAAGGTGCTGTGAAAAAATACTATAAAGAAGTCTGCCTACTGGAACAACC
The DNA here is from genome assembly GCA_009778295.1 of Betaproteobacteria bacterium. Taxonomy (GTDB): domain Bacteria; phylum Desulfobacterota; class Desulfovibrionia; order Desulfovibrionales; family Desulfovibrionaceae; genus WRKB01. The sequence continues at coordinate 1,249 of WRKB01000126.1, forward strand.
CTTCATTAAAGACGACAAAAAAACTGTTCAAGATTTACTGAATGAAGCAATCGCCACCATCGGTGAAAACATGGTCATCGGGCGTTTTGTGCGTATGCAGCTCGGCTCGGAATAGCGCTACGCAAACTACCTGTTTTCTTGGGGGGGCTTTCGCCCCCCATTTTTTTAGGATAATTCTATACCAGCTTGCAATCAAACGGATTGTAAACTTGGTAGCAGTTACAGTTTAATTCAGGACAACAACGGGGAAAAAAGGGATGTCACAAGTAAAATACCGCCGTGTTTTGCTGAAACTGAGCGGAGAAGCCCTGGCGGGTGAACAGAAAACCGGCATTGAGCCCGCAACTGTTGAACGGATTTGTGCCGAGATAGGCGTGGTTCTGGAGCTGGGCATCAAACTGGCGCTGGTAATAGGTGGAGGAAATATTTTTCGCGGGCTTTCGGCTTCTGCAAAGGGAATGGACCGATCTTCCGCCGACTATATGGGGATGCTTGCCACCGTGCTGAACGCGCTGGCTGTGCAGGACGTATTGGAAAAACTAAACTATCCCACTCGCGTCCTTTCGGCTATCGCCATGCAAGAGATCTGCGAACCGTACATCCGACGCCGCGCTATGCGCCATCTGGAAAAGGGGCGTGTGATCATTTGTGCCGCCGGCACCGGCAACCCTTACTTCACCACCGATACAACCGCCGCCCTGAGGGGCATGGAACTTAAGTGCGAAACGATTATCAAGGCAACCAAGGTACAGGGAGTATACGACAAGGATCCGCAAAAACATGCCGATGCCGTAATGTTTAAGCGCATCAGCTACAGCGAAGCACTGGCCCGCCAACTCGGCGTCATGGATTCCACCGCCATCACCCTGGCACGGGAAAACAACATGCCCATTTTTGTATGCTCCATGTTCGGCGGCTGTATACGGCGTGTTGTATGCGGCGAAGACGAAGGTACGCTGGTTTGTGAATAGCTAATAACTGTGCAGAGACGCCCGCAAGCGAACAGCGCAAGCAGCTTCGGCTTGCACGCATCCTAAAAAAAAGTACCTTTTCTTACTCGTTGAAACCCTTCAATATGTAACTTCAATGGTACAATGTTCTATAAAAAAGGAAAATAACTATGGATAAAGACGACATTTTATTCGATACCGAAGATCGCATGGAAAAGGCTCTTGCCTCTCTGGAGCGCGATTTCGCCAAACTGCGCACCGGTCGCGCCAGCACAGCCCTGGTCGACGGCATCAAAGTCGATTATTACGGCACGTCCACACTTATCAATCAAATGGCTTCCGTAGCCGTACCCGACAGCCGCACAGTGACCATCCAGCCGTGGGACAGAGGCGCTTTTGCCCTGGTGGAAAAGGCTATTCTCAAGTCTGACTTAGGGTTAACCCCTGCGAATGACGGCAAAATCATTCGCATCTCCATCCCCGCTTTAACTGAAGAACGCCGCAAGGAACTGGTGAAGATCTCGCGCAAGTATACCGAGGAAGCAAAAGTCGCCATGCGCAATGTACGGCGCGATGCCAATGACAATCTGAAAAAACTGGAAAAGGGCAAAAACATCACGGAAGATGAACTGAAAAAAGCCGGTGACGATGTACAAAAACTTACCGACAAATTTGTGACCAAATGCGACGAGCGCTGCCAAGCCAAAGAAAAAGAGATAATGGAACTCTAATTTCAAATGCAGACAGATACCACACAAACGCCGCAGAAGCTTCCCCGGCATATTGCCGTCATTATGGACGGTAATGGCCGCTGGGCACAGCAACGGGGGCTCCCCCGCAGCAAGGGGCATAAAGCCGGAGTGGAGGCTGCGCGCGGCATTGTTACCGAATGCCGTAAGTTGGGTATCGAGTACTTGACGCTGTACACGTTTTCTCAAGAGAATTGGCAACGCCCCGCCGATGAGATAAGTACCCTTTTTTCCCTGCTGACGGATTTCCTCAGCCAGGAACTGCCCAATATGAAACGGGAATCCATACGTCTGCGGGTTCTCGGCGAAATCGACGCGCTACCTCTGACAACGCGCACAGCCCTACGCCACGCCATCAGACATACCGCGCATTGCGCCGCCATGACGGTCAATTTGGCTTTGAATTATTCGGGACGTGGCGAAATTCTGCATGCCGTGCGTTCGCTTGTGCGCGATGGTGTGAAGCCGGAACAAATCAACGAAGAGGATTTCAATCAGCGTCTCTATACCGCAGGGCAGCCGGATCCCGATCTCCTGATCCGCACCAGTGGGGAACTGCGCATCAGTAATTACCTGCTCTTTCAGTGCGCCTACAGTGAATTGTATTTTACAGACGAGCTGTGGCCCGACTTCAGCGCGGAAAGCCTGCACAGGGCCCTTGCCAGCTACGCCGCCAGGCAGCGCCGTTTCGGGAAGATCCGGGCTCCTTATCCTCATGACGGGGTGTAAATACCCATCGGCGGGAACCTGTACAGGAAGCCCGCGAGCTTGTAAAAAGTTTCA
>WRKB01000127.1 GCA_009778295.1 Betaproteobacteria bacterium
CGGGCAAGGACGGCAGAGCGGCGCGCGACGGGGCGGAATGGCGGGCGTTTGAACGCCAGTTCGCGCAAACGGGAGAATACGACGATGCCGCGCTCCGGCTTGCCGAAGGCCTGCCGGAGGCGTTTGGGCCGGGGACGGCGGCGGCATGGCGTAAAGATTTTGCCGCCTTCGCGGGCGACATCGCCCGCTGCGCCGCCTCAGGCGATATCCCGCGGGCCCTGGAGACCCTGCGCCTCTGCCTGCGCTATCACGACGGGCCGCAGGCCTGGCTGGTCGGGGCGAAACTCGCCCTTCTGGCGGACGATGCGGCGGCCTGTCTCGGGTATCTGGCCAAGCTGCTGCGGGAGCTGGATTCCCCCCTGCGGGAGCAGGGATACAGGTGCCTTATGGAGTATTACCGCAGTGCCGGCGAGGCGGAAAAAGCCGACAGCATCGCGGCGGAACTGGCGCATCCGCAATAAGGGCTTCCAGAACGGATTGCCGGGGATTTTATATCCCGCTGCCGAGGAATTTGGCGAGCACGTCATTGAGCTTGTCAATTTCCAGGGGCTTGGCCAGATGCGCGTTCATGCCGCTGTCCATGGCTTTTTCCACATCTTCTTTGAAGGCGTTGGCCGTCATGGCGACGATGGGCACGGTTTGCGCATCGTTGCGCGCCAGGGCGCGGATGGCGCGCGTCGCATCATAGCCGTTGACATCCGGCATCTGCGCGTCCATGAAAACGATGTCGTAATAGCCGGGAGGAGAGGCCGCAAACATCTCGATGGCCTCCCGTCCGTCCCCCGCTTCTTCGATCTGCAGCCCCGTGTCGGCGAGCAATTCAATGACGATCATCCTGTTGAGCACGACGTCGTCCACCAGCAGGACCCTTTTTTCGGCCAGCGACGTTTCCTGGGTCTGCGAGTCCAGGGGGGCATCTTCCTCCTGCGCCTCCTTCAGCCAGATGGCGAAAGAAAAGGTGCTGCCTTTGCCCTCTTCGCTCTGCACGTCTATTGCGCCGCCCAGCAGTTCGACGATATCGCGGTTGATGGACATGCCGAGTCCGGTGCCGCCGTAATGTTTCGCAATGCCCGCATGGGCCTGTTCAAACGGTTCGAAAAGCTTGGCGATGGCATCCTGGGGGATGCCGATTCCGGTGTCGCTGACGGCGAACTGGATGCGGCTCCGGCCGTTCCCGCGTTCGAGCTGTTCAACGAAAAGCCCCACCGTGCCCCCGGAGGACGTAAATTTGACGGCATTGCCGAGAAAATTGATCAGCACCTGGCGCAGCCTGAGCGCATCGCTTATATAGACCGCTGGCGTTATGGCGCCGATCTGCACGTCAAACTGGATGCTTTTTTCCACGCAGCGCGGGTTGATGATGGAGACGACATTTTCAAGCAGCTTCGGAAGGTCCAGATTCTCTGCGGCGAGTTCGATTTTTCCGGCTTCGATTTTCGATATGTCCAGGATATCGTTCAAAAGCGCCAGCAAGTGCTGTGAAGACACCTCGATCTGCTGGACATGGGCGCGGATGTCCCCCGCGTTTTTCTGCGGCGCGCCGAGCTTGCGCTTGATAATATTCGCCATGCCGATGATGGCGCCCATCGGCGTGCGTATTTCGTGGCTCATCATCGCCAGAAAAGAACTTTTCGCCTCATTGGCCCTGTTGGCCTGCGCCGCCGCGCTTTCAAGCGCGATTTGGGTTTCACGCAGTTCGTGTTCGACCTCCACCCGGCGGGAAACATCCCGCGCCACACCGAGAAGGCCCTGGTATTCCCCGGTGCAGCTGAACACGGGCGTTCTGACCACGTCGGCTATTTCCCTGTGGCCGTCGGCGAAAAGCAGTGTCTCTTCCGTGTACAGCGGCAGCTTGTTTTCAGCGACGGCAGCATCCAGCACGCCGAGTTCCTCCGCGCGTTCCGGCAAATAGATCTCGCCAAGGGTCAGGCCCAGGCAACTGTCTGTCCTGACTCTGTCCGTGCTTTCAAAACGCGGATTCACGGCAAGATATCTGCCCGCGCTGTCCTTGAACCAGATGACGTCCGGCGAGGAGGTAAAGACGGTATGCAGGATGGCGCGCTGCTTTTCGTTTTCCTGCTGTTCGGCGATAATCGCCGTGTAGTCCGTGGTGACGATGATATACCCGTTGCGTTCCCCGTTTTTGTCCGTCATGAAGCTTGCCTTGCCCCGGTAATACCTGCCGCTCGGCTCATGAAAGAACACCTCCGCCTCGCGGCCCTGTTCCAGACTGGCAATCGGGCAATAGGGGGAAGACGTGGGGTACAGGCTGTGGTCTGAGTAAGGTTTGCCCAGAATTTCCGGGAGGCTTGCGCCGATAAGATGCAGGCCGGCGTCATTCATATAGCGCACATTCAACTGCAAATCGACAATGGTCAGGGGGTCCTTGACGCTTTCCACAAGGCTGTCCGCCATGTCGTCAAAGGAGTCCGCCAGGGTTCCCAGTTCATCCTTGACAGGCTCGCTGAAGCGAAAATGGCGCTCTCCGGAGCGGAAGCGCGAGATCCCCGCGATCAGTCTGGTAATGCTGCGCGTAAAGGCCGAAGCCAGCCAGATGGCGATAAACACCACCACAATGACCATCAGGCTGGTTGAAATGCTCAGGGTGTAGGCGGTATCCCGCAGGTTGCGCTCAATGGCGTCCGATGCTTCCTTCCGTGTTTTTTCAAGAGTATCGGAACTTTGCGCGAACAAGGCATCAAGGGTTTCTTTCGTTGTGGACGCGGGCCTGTGGAAATCGTCAATGCCGGCGCCGATGGTAACAAAGCCGAAACCCCTCCGTGATGCGCCGTATTGTCCGGTGTAGTAAGGAATGGCCGCGGCAGTGGTGAGTTTCCACAAGCCGCTCCAGTTGATGAGAAAGGAGCCTGAACCGCCGTTTCGGGTCAGATCGAACCAGCCGGTACACTGGGCGGCAAAGTTGAGATAGCGGCAATCAAGCCCGACCAGGCCCCGCCCGGTGAGAGCCGGCGCGGGTTTTTTCTCGTTGGTTTGCTCGTGGAAGGTGGGAACGGAGGGAATAAAATCCGAGTAGCTCTTTCCGCTGGCCTGCCATGCGTCGTAAATGGAGGATTCCAGCCAGGGGACTTCCGGTTCGCCGGTTTCGGGGTTGTAGCCGGTGATGGAAAAATGGCGGGGGTGGACAATGCTGCGTCCCTTGTAATCCCAGATAAACGCGTAGTTCCCCTGGGCGGCGTCGGATAGCTTCGTATAGCGTTCGTCCATGGGGGTCTGGTGATCCGTAAATTCCATCAGGTGGTCATGATCAAGGGCCAGGGTCACGTAGCCGATGATCTTCCCGTTCCGCTCCACGGGCGTGGCCCAGCGGATGATGCCCTGAAAGCGTTTGCCCAGCGGATTTTCCTTGCCTGCATAGGCGGATTTTTCAGGCGCGAAGTCTTCCCCCGCCTTGGCGGCGCTGGCCGGGGTATAGGTGCCGATGACCCGTGAACGGACATAGGAGCCTATGACGTTGGAGACGTATATCTCGCCGGGGCGAAGCGCCTTGAGTTCGGAAAAATAGCTTTCCGCGCGCGCGTAGGTATTGCGCCGCAGGGAAACGTCCTTGAGCTGCGGATCCATGCGGGGGGAGCTGACTGCCTTGACAAGCTCCCTGCCCTGCGGATCGACAAAGGTCATTTCCAGATACAGGGGCCGGCTTTCATAGTCGAAGTGCTCGGGGGCGCGGTAGTGGAAACTTTCGTCATTTTCGGCGATGGACGAATGGACGTCTTCGGCCGGCGCGGCGCCGG
>WRKB01000128.1 GCA_009778295.1 Betaproteobacteria bacterium
GCCATTGGTGTAGCTTCCGTGACCGGCGAAGGCGGCGCCGCCCATGGCAAGGCTCATGCAGACGAGGACGGACAGGACAAAAATACGCTTCATATCGGGCTCCTCTTGGTTAAGGTTGTATTGCTTAAAATACTCTCCAACTTCTGGTTCATATAAATCGACCATATTCAAGGGAGCCACGCAGTCTCCCTGTTCGCCTTATTGCGACAAGAAGCGCGACAGGCGGCGCAGCCGAAAATAATTCTCGTTAAAGCCCAGACTGCACATGTGTTCATAGAGTTCTGGGCAGACGCCCTGGGCAAGCAGTATCTGCAGGTATATCAGGTCGTCCGAATTGTATTCCCCGGTGTAGAGAGGCGGATCCTGGCCGCTCAGCCAGTATTCGTCCGTGATGATCCCCTGTTGCCGGGCCAGGGCATAGTGCGCTGTCCCCGGAAGAATGACGGTGATGCCGATGACGGGCCTCTGAGCCGGCCGTATTTCGTGTATGAGGGAAATTGTTTCCTGAATGGTTGCGGGGGTTTCACCCGGATTGCCTATCATCAAAAAACAGCAGGGTTCAATGCCCGCCGCATGGGTCAGCTTGAAGGCCCGGCGCACCTGCGCCACGGTAAAACCTTTATTGACGGACTTCAGAATGCGCGGACTTCCGGATTCCACACCATAGTAAATCCTATAGCAGCCGGCCTTGCGCATCCAGGCCAGCATTTCTTCGCTGACGCAATCCACACGGGTTTCCGCCATCCAAACCAGTTGCAATCCCTGATCCAGTATCGCTTTGCACAGGGTGATCACCCTGTCGTGGTCCAAGCTGAACAGATCGTCGGAGAAATACACATGTTGCACCCCGTGGGATTCCATGAGCATACGCAATTCTTCCACGACGTTTTCTGGCGTCCGCGCATGCCAGCCGCCAAAATAGCTGTGTACAGAGCAGAACTTGCAATGAAAAGGACAACCCCGGGAGGTGATGACATGCGTGCCCGGCAGGCGGGCGTACTGCGCGGGAAGCTCAGGCGATTTGTATTCCCCGAGGTCGAAGGCTTCGTAGGTCGGAAAGGGAAGCGCGTCCAAGGTCGAAAAGTTTTGCCGAGCTTCAGTCCGTCGCAGGCAGTCGCCCTCCCTGAATACGATGCCTCTGACCTGGCGCAAATCCGCGTGTTCCGACAGACAGGCCGCCAGTTCCACAAGTGTTTCCTCTCCTTGTCCAAGAACAACAATATCCACAAACGGATTGAGCAGAATCTGCTCTGGAAAAAAGGTGGCATGGGGACCGCCCAGAACCACCACAACCTCAGGGAGTGTTTTTTTGGCAAGCTCGGCCAGATGCAGGGCATTGCCGCGGTTCATGGTGAAACAACTGATGCCCACCAGATCAGGGGCAGCGTGGAGCAGCAGTCCGTAAGCATCTTCCCAGGAAAAGTCGTGCATGTCCATAAGTTCCGCGCTAAAACCCGCAGAACGCAGGGAACTTGCCAAGTAGGCAATGCCCAGCGGAACCCAGATTTTGGGCGGGCGCAGATCCCTCTGACAAGTCTGGGGATTCATCAACGCGGGACTTGGCGGGGTCAGCAAAAGTGTTTTCATAGGGCAAACACCTGTAAAGAGGGGGGAGGCAAAGCCCCCCCAAGTGATGCGGAAGACCCCCAGCCTGTTAGCCCGGGAGCTTGAAGGCCCTGGATTCGAAGCTGGCGAGCACGTCCTCCATGCCAAGCTTCTTCAAGGCGGCGCGAGTCGGCAGCCCTGTGGCCTCATCCCAGCCCATGAGCTTGTAATACTCGCTTTTGGTCTCCTCAAAACGTTTCTTGTCCAGCGGTGGATAGAAAGGCGGCGATGGCGGGAAGGGCGGAACCACCTGGCGTTCATTGGGCACGAAGAAGTGTTCCGGAATCTGATCGTGCTCCACGCGCAGGTTGACGGGCGCTCCGCCGCCCCATTCCATCGCGGTCAGCAGACGATGCAGAGTCCAAATCCTGGCCGCCTTGGTGTTGAGCGTTTCCTGGGTCATCTTTTCCCCGGTCACCAGTTCAAAGAACTTGAACTCGACAGATGAGTCGCCTGCATAGCCGCGATCTTCACGGCCGCTGGTCAGGATGGGATAGGTCCAGTCGCAGAGCGTGAGACTGTCCGAGATGCAGCCGCGATAATGAATGAACTGCCCAATCACCGCGTTGGCCTTGGCCGATTTCGGGCCGTTCCAGGTCAAGGGAACATCGCGCTTGCGGTGCAGGTCGCTGAGGCCGTTTTCAACCACCTCGGCGTCCCAGTGCTTCTTGGCGACGGCGGAGGCCTGCTCGAAGTTGAGGCCGGTCCATTCCAGGAGGGCGGTCATACTGTGGCGGTTGGGGTCCCGGTTTTCTATGGCAAAGTTCACCGCCCAATAGTACCCGAAAGCGCGCGGATCATAGTGGCCAGACATGCCCCAGCCGCCGTTACCGCCCAAGGCGCCCCCCAAGAGGAGTCCCATGTGCTCAAAGCGCATGACCTTTTCCGCCGCCTCTTTCAGGCCTTGCTTCTTCAGTTCCGCAGCGATGATATCCACGGCCCTGCGGAAGCCTTCGGCCAGACAGTTCCCCAAAAAACCCTCGCGATTAACGATTATCTTGATCAGGATTTCCAGGCCGTCTTTGTCAGGCGTGCCCTTGGGGGGATAGAGCATCTTTTTCAGGCCGTCCCGGATCTCGTCTGAAACCAGTCCTTTTTCGTGCAACAACTCCATAATGCTCTTTTCCGCAACAATTTCATCCTGCAGGTACCAGACCATCTGAATCAGAGGAACCATTTCGAAGGTGTCGACGCCAAGCTTGTTGGCGAGCTGGCTGGCCAGGAAGGTGGCTGTATCCTGGTTGCCCATGAACATATAGAACCACTGGGTGCAGCTCACTTGGCCGCCGCCCATGCCGGGAACATTCATGTAAGCATAACATCCCTGGGGACAGGAATAGCAGGACTGGGATTTGACATGATATTTGTTGAGCCAGGGCGCGTAATCTTTGACCTGGTTAAAGCGCACGGCCTGATGGTTGATGTCGCTGGGGTCTAAATATTTCTCGGTCCAACTGAGAGGGCCGCTGGACAGCGGAGTGGCGCCCACCGGGGCGGGCTGGAATTCGCGCACGCTTTTTACATACTCTATGAGTTTTTCCTTGTGAGCTACCTTGACTCCCTTGTTGCCCCGCACCGCAATGGCCTTGAGGTTCTTAAAACCCATGACGGCGCCGAAGCCGCCCTGGCCCGAGGCATTGCCGACGCGGTGAATGATGGGGGCAATGCGGACGAGCCGCTCCCCGGAAGGACCGATGGCGAGGATTTGGGTTTTCTCATCCTTCAGCTTTTCCTTGATCAAGTCCTGGACGGCAAAGGTGTCCTTGCCCCAGACGAACCCGGCGTCTTCAATGGTGACCTTGTCGCCGACGATATTGATGAACACCGGCTGTTTGGCCTTGCCCTGGACAACGAGCGCGTCGTAGCCGGCAAACTTGAGTTCAGCGCCCCAGTACCCGCCGAAACCGCTGCGAGTCACCAGGGGGTGTTTGGATTTGGGTGCGTATACATGCGGCGAGATGGAAGTAATTTCCGTTCTTCCCGTGGACTGCACAAAGGATCCGGTCAAGGGGCCGACGGCGAAGACCATCCTGTTTTCCGGACTGAGGGGTTCCGCAGTGGGCGCCTCGTCAAAGATGATTTTGTAGCCAAAGCCGATCCCGCCGGTATAGTTCAGGTATTTGGACGTATCTTCCGTTTTGATGGAACCATCATC
>WRKB01000129.1 GCA_009778295.1 Betaproteobacteria bacterium
ATCGCGGGCGTGGATGTTTCCCCTGTAGCGCTTGCGCGCGCAAGCGCGAAACTCAAGCTGGACAAGGGAGACGGCGTGCGCCACGGCAGAAAACCGCGGCTCCCAAAAAGCAGCAATAACGAGCAGGAGCGCATCAAACTCTTTCAAAGCGCACTTTCCTACAAGGATTCCCGCTTTGCAGGGTATGACGCCGCCTGCGTCATTGAAGTCATTGAACATTTGGACGGGCCGCGTCTCGCGTTCTTTGAGCGGGTGTTGTTTGAACACGCAAGACCGCCTTTCGTGGTGCTGACCACGCCGAACAGGGAATACAACATACGATTTGAGAATCTGCCTGAAAACGCCTTGAGGCATAGTGACCATCGTTTCGAGTTGACGCGGGCGGAGTTTCGTACATGGGGAGGCAATCTCGCCGAAAAGTATGGATATGCTGTGCGCTTCTCCGGAATCGGCGATACTGACGAGGTTCTTGGCGCGCCGACCCAGATGGGGGTATTTACGATATGCGGATAGAAATTCCTGAAATCGCGGTTGTGGCGCTTATCGGCGCATCGGGCAGCGGCAAGTCCACCTTTGCCAAAGCACACTTCAAACCCACGGAGGTGCTTTCCTCCGACTATTTCCGCGCCCTCGTCTCGGACGATGAGAGCAACCAGCAAGTTAGCGCGCAAGCCTTTGACGCGCTGTACTATGTTGCCGACAAACGCCTGGAATTGGGCCTTATGGCCGTGATAGACGCGACAAGCGTGCAGAAAGAAGCCCGCGCATCGGTGCTGCGCCTTGCCAATGAACAGAATTGCCTCGCTGTCGCCATCGTGATGGATACCCCGGAAAGGATTTGCAAAGAGCGTAACGCAAAGCGTCCAGACCGGAATTTTGGCGGCCAAATTATTGCACGGCAAGCCATGCAGCTTCGGCGTTCCCTAAAGCAACTCCAAAAAGAAGGGTTCCGCTATGTCCATATCCTGAAAAGTGAAGAGGAAGCCGCAGCGGTCGAAATCGTCCGTACCCCCCTCTGGAACAACAAAAAGCATGAAACCGGGCCGTTTGACATTATTGGCGATATCCACGGCTGTTATGATGAACTGTGTGAGCTGCTGGCAAAGCTTGGCTATTCAGTGGATGCCGAACTCTGCGCCGCCATGCCGCCGGAGGGGCGCAAGGCTGTATTCCTCGGCGACTTGTGCGACAGGGGGCCGAAAAATGTGGAGGTGCTCCGGCTCGTGATGGGCATGGCGCAGGCCGGCGCCGCCTGGTGTGTGGCAGGCAACCACGACGCCAAACTGCTGAAGAAGCTGAACGGTTCCAATGTGCAGCTTTCCCATGGCCTTGACCGTACAGTGGAACAGCTTGAAGGGCAAAGCGAAGAGTTTGTCGCGGGCGTAAAGCGCTTTCTTGACGGCCTCATCAGCCATTATGTGTTTGACGGCGGCAAGCTGGTTGTTGCCCATGCCGGACTGAAAGAAAGGTATCAGGGGCGCGCCTCGAGCCGTGTGCGGAATTTTTGCCTTTACGGAGACACCACGGGTGAGACAGACGAATACGGCCTGCCGGTACGGCTGCCGTGGGCCAATGAGTATCGTGGCAAGGCATTGGTGGTATACGGCCATACGCCAATACCCGAAATTCAACTAGTTAATAATACTCTCTGTATAGATACGGGCTGCGTGTTCGGCGGAAAACTGACCGCGTATCGCTACCCGGAAAGAGAAATCGTGCAGGCGGAGGCAAAGCGGGAATATTACGCGCCGGTAAAACCCTTGCTTGATACGCCGGTTGAAAACGGCGACATGCTGCATATTGACGACGTGTTGGGGCAGAAATACCTGAACACAAGACTGTGCCGGTCAATCAAGATACATGCGGAAAACTCCGCCGCCGCGCTTGAGATCATGAGCCGCTTTGCCGTTGATCCCCACTGGCTCATCTATCTGCCGCCAACCATGTCGCCTTGTGAGACAAGCAAGCTTCCGGATTACCTGGAATATCCTACAGAGGCGTTCGCGTATTACAAAAGCCGCGGGATCGGCAAGGTGGTATGTGAAGAGAAACACATGGGTTCCCGCGCAGTGATCGTTCTGTGCCGCGATGCCGGAACGGCGGCAAAGCGTTTCAAGGTAAACGACGGCAGCTTTGGCATCGTGTATACGCGCACGGGAAGGCAATTTTTTCATGAAGCCAACATCGAAAACGTCATCCTGACCCGCCTGCAACATGTGCTGTCAGCTTCGCGCTTTTGGAACGATTTCAGCACCGACTGGGTATGCCTCGACGCGGAACTCATGCCGTGGTCGGCCAAGGCTCAACAACTCCTGGAAGAACAATACGCTTCGGTGGGCCGCGCCGGGGGGATCGGCCTCGCGCTGGCGACGGACGCCATTGAAAAAGCAGCCAAAACGCTTGGCGGAAAAACGGTTGATGTGGAAGCGCAATCCAGCCGGCAGGCTGATTTGGCGGAACTGCTTGAACACTATACGCAACGGCGGGAGGCGTTATCCCTCTACACCGACGTATACCGGCATTATTGCTGGGATGTGAAAAACTTTGACGACTACCGTATCGCGCCTTTTCATATTCTCGCGACCGAGGGGAAGGTATGGAACGGGGAGAATCACGTCCGGCACATGGAAACTCTTGCAAAATACATGACAGGCTTCGACCCGATCTTTATGGCGACCAAGCATCTGCTTGTTGACCTGCTGGATGAAAACAGCATGACAGCGGGCGTCAAGTGGTGGGAAGAGCTGACAGCCTCGGGCGGCGAAGGCATGGTGGTCAAGCCTTTTGATTTCATTGCCATGAAAGGCGCAGAGCCTTTGCAGCCGGCGGTCAAGTGCCGTGGGCGTGAATACCTTCGTCTTATCTACGGGCCGGAGTACACGTTTGCCGACAAGCTCGAAAGGTTGAAAAAACGCTCCCTCGGTAAAAAGCGTGATCTTGCGCTTAACGAGTTTGCTCTCGGCATGGAGGCATTGGAACGCTTTACGCGCAATGAACCCCTCTATCGCGTGCACGAATGCGTGTTCGGTGTGCTGGCGCTGGAAAGCGAGCCAGTGGACCCGAGACTATAAGGGATCTGCGAAAAATACGCGCTCAAACTGCGTGAAGAGGAAGGAGTGCGGGTGGGATTTTGCACATATGTTTGAGCTTAACCACGGCAAACGATGCCAGACAAATCCGACACGAGGAGAGCCAGTATGCTGCAAGTCTGTGTCCACGACCTCAAAAAGTTGTATAGGGAAATACCAAAGGACTCGGTTGGCAATGGCTGGAAGACGCAGTTCCCGCATGTGGATTGGCGCAACCTGCACAAAAAGCTGAAGGGCCGGCCGGCAAAAACGCTGTTCCCTGTGGAGGATATTGCGAATACGGCCAGCCTGCCCGACGCGCTGTGGAGCTTGGGAGCCGTGCGCGGATACCGGAGAGCCCTGCGCCTTTTTGCCTGCCGTTGCGTCAGAGAGGCCCTGCCGCCGCTTGAAGTGCGTTATCCTGAACGTGTTTCGCAACTGCGTGAGCTTTTGGATACAGGGGAACGCTATGCACGGAGCAAGGCAACTGAGGAGGAACTTACGGCGGCAAGGGCCTTTGTATGGAGCCTTCTGAATCCGGACAAGCATGCGCTGACAGATGAGGACGGGAATATCGCATATGCCGTCGTGAGTAACATTATTGAAAGAATGGATGCGGAAGATCCGGGTCTCAGGTCGGCCTTGCTGGCGACAGCGGCTGCGTTGCGGGAAGATGTCAGCGGCGGGGTTTGGCGGGCGG
>WRKB01000130.1 GCA_009778295.1 Betaproteobacteria bacterium
AAAAAAACCCTCTGACGCGAACCAGAGGGTTTTGAGAGGCAGTTTCCGGAAAAGGCTAATACCGCCGCGGGCGAGGCTCTTTAGGTTTAGCTTCGTTTACGCGAAGCGCTCTCCCCCCGAGAGAAAAGTTGTCGAGTGCTTCAATGGCTGCGGGAGCATCCGCATCAGCCATTTCCACAAAACCGAAACCCCGTGCGCGACCGGTATCACGATCGCTCACAAGTTTGACTGAAAGCACTTCGCCGTGTTCGGCAAAAAGATTCTGAATCTGTCCCTCAGTAGCATCCCAGGGAAGATTCCCCACATAAATAGACTTGGACATGCAAAAACACCCTTTTGAAAAACTGATAATGCCGCGCTGTTAAAAGCAAAACCCAATTCCTGCCAGTGCGCGGCTGGAATTATTTTATATACCGTAATGTTTGGAAACTGTCAACACACTGATATCAATATGCAGGACTGCCGCATCCTGTTTGCTGTCAAAGAAGTGTGCCGGGCGAAGCCCTGCCCTGTGTCCTCTCTTAACTTCATTCAGAATGATGGGATATTGAAGGCCCTGTTTACGAAATAGAAAATCAATCATTTCGTATAGCAGGGCCATGGAAAAAGAAGGCAGGTTTTTGCGCTACAGGGCGAATATCCCTGCCATGCCGGCTCCAGCGGATCTGACAACAGAGTGCAGCTCTGGACATCCTGAGCTATGCCGTGACTAGCGCGCCGCAAGCTGCGTTTCTCCTGAGGTGTTGCCGGAGTGCGGTTCTACGAAAAAAGAAATAGCTGGAAAAATTTTTGTGTAAACATATCAAAATCTCTTAAAATTTTATAATATAATGAGATTGTTGCATAGCTATCATAATATATTTAGGGCATTGGATAAATACAGAAAAATTTCTAAAAAAATACTCAAAAAATTTTCGACTAATTCTACTCTGCGGTATTACTCTACAAAGGTCTTGCATTAGGGAGAATTTCAATGCGCCGCAATGATTATCATAAAATTCAATTTGTTAAAGATACAGTGTAGGCTGGCTATGCCGCCATTGCCACAGGGCAACGTTCCTGCTGTGCCAATGGACGCATCGGGCACCTTGATCCAAGCCGACCTGGCGCAATCTAGGTTGCGATGCTGAAAGCCTGCCGAAAGGCGGGGATCGGAGCCGGCGCCGCGCGTCACATAGGCCGTGCCGTGGACAGGAAAACCACATGCAACACTACGAGGATTACCGTAAAAACAGAGCTGCTTATCTTTGGCGGCAGTAGGAAGTTCTTTATGGAAATGGCGTGGTGTGGGCAGCTTCCGATGCAATCCCGGCACAGTGAACAGGTGGTGGAGGCTGTGCCCTTTGCACGGCTGGCTGCGTCAATAGCTCGATAAGCGCATGTTGTTTCACAAGCGCCGCATCCGTCACAACATTGTCTGTCAATCCGGATTCGCCACGGCGACAGTTTGCCTAAAACATTGATCACCAGGCCCATGGGGCAAAACGTGGTGCAATGCACCATTCCCGTGTATTTTTTTGAGACAAACAGCATAAGTATAAGGCTGACTGTTGCAAAAAACGCCGCCAAACTGAGCGCAAGCGCTATCGGCGCGCCATAGTGCCGCAGGATTCCGGCCGTCGCCAAGCCCGCAACCAGGATGGCAGCCCTGCCGTAGCGCAGCGCTTTTTCCAGAAACGGCGGCCCCTTGCGGATGATCTTAGAGGAAGCAGTATTGGCCTCTATTGCGCCGAAGTAGCAAAGCATGCTGCACCACGCGCTTCCCACAAGCAATGTTGCGGCCAGCACCAGGTAAGGCATGATGCTGAAAGAGCCGCGATAAGCCGGAGCGAAAAGAATAAAGGCGGGAATCGGCACATGGGGCGTGCCTGACCGCGCTATTTCGGGTATGCCGGACAAACCCAGAACAAGTTGCCCGTAGAAGACTATGGTGAAGACAAGCCAGACGATTTTCCGGGTTTTTTGGCTTGTCCGGGGGGTATGCAGTTTGCCGGCAATATACCCGGCATACCAGGCAAGAAAAAAGATTTGCACACCGCCCCAAGTGGGGAAAAAACGCTCAAGTATAAGCATGTCGGGCAAATACTTGCGTAAAAAGTACAGCGCCAGGAAGGTCAGGATGCATGCGGCAGCCTGTGTGCATGTCAAGCCCTCTTGCGTCATAGAGCTGCGAAGTTCCGCTTTTTTCAGCGTGTGCCACGCGCCCAGGGCCGTCACCATCGCCACCATGCCCAGAATGAACGCACCCCGCATCCAGGGGACGCCCATATGCAGGCGCAACGCGATCATATGTTGTATTGTGACTCCCCATTCCAGAACGCCCCAGGCTAGGGCGACGCCGACGACGAATGTTTTCCAGGGAGCGCTGCCGCAATGAAAAAAAAGTATCCCGGCAAAACACAGAGTAAGCAGGTAGTTGTCAGCCCGAAAGAAATGTGCTCCCAGCGTTGCGATGAGCAGCAGTACGCCAATCCAGGCCAATCCTTCACCCATACCGAAGGTGTTCCCGAAAGTTTTGCGCGGGGCTATGCCTTTGGTATTGGTACGTTCCACAACCTGCTCCTTGGTGCTGGCTTGGAGGGCATGCGACTTGGGCTGCCAGCTTGGCCGTGCCCGCGGCAAGAGCGCTCACATGAAGAAAGCGCAAAAAATTTATGTGTACCGCCCCGAGGTTGCCAAGAAAAAAGGCGGATGTTGTATCATCAGAGATAGCGCCATTAACGCGGGATGTCCATAGACTTTGTGAGAGGACACAGGGGTGTTGTGATGAGAATTCCGCTCTTGACTTTAAAGTTGCTACATACCTTATATTCAAAAATACGTTTTGATGCGCCGGAACATGAGTACCCAAGGTCTTGCCGCACGGCCAATAAATATGTGGTGAGGCTGTTTCAATATTTGCCAGGGAGAAATGAAATGAGAAAGCTCTTGCTTCTCGTGCTGCTTGTGACGGTTATTTCCGGCTGCGGTGGCGCTTTTTTACGATCCAATGTGCATCCCCATGAAAGGATGGAGGATAACTACGCCTATGTTGTGGGAAAAAAGCAGAAGGTGGACGGCGGTTATTATAATTTCTCTCACGTAGACAAGGGAGTGCGATGGAAATATACAAATATCACTCTTGATACGGAGACGGAGTTTGTCCTTGCAGCTCCGCGCAGCGACATTGATTACAGAATAAATAAAGTGAAGCCTGGGCAGTATGCCTTTGAGTATTCAACACAGGGCAGTAGACAAGCGTTTAATGTCGCCAACTTCGGCACTGTCGTGCTTGAAGCGGGAAAGATCAACTATATTGGAGTGTTTTCCGTGGAGCACGAAGTGATTGAAAGCCACTGGTACTCGCCCAGGGAAACGCATAAGGTCACCCCCAAAGTGACATACGACCCGGAAGACAAGGTTAAAGAATTCCTCAAGGGCCGCTACCCGCAAATGGCGCAGGATATAGACAGCAAGTTTGTAGTCCAGCCGTTGCACCGTTGAAATGATGCTTCGCAACTGGACACCGCCGTCTCGTGCGTCTATATAGCTCGCATTATAACAGTATGTATTTACTGTATAAAAACGAACATCGTTTTTGAAATATCAAGGGAAATACCAAGATTTTTTGGCGGTGCCCATAGGGTTGGGTCATTCTCTTTTCCTATGCCGGATGTCCGGACGTTGTGATATGCAGTACGGGATGGACTCCAAGCTGGTGCAGGGCACTTTCCATAGCTTCCAGGCGGCTTTTGTGGCGCATGTCCAGCAGGCGGTCTACCTGGGGACCGT
>WRKB01000131.1 GCA_009778295.1 Betaproteobacteria bacterium
AATGCAAATCAGGACGGTGACGGATTGCCTTCCATGCCGCTTCGCGGAAAGGATCGGCGTCTTCAAAGAAAAAATCCGAGGTAAAACAGGTGTAAACACAGCCGCCGTCAGCTTGGAGCTTGTACGCTCCTTTCTTCTTGCCGCCCTTAAAAATGTCCAGGGGCAACAGATAGGCAGCCGTTAGGGTAAAACGGGACGGATCTCGTCCGAACTTGCCATCCATGCGATAGACATAGCAATGCAGACAGCCGGGGCTGAATTTGCGGCATCCGTGCCAAGGGTTCCAAGAGGACACTTTCTCTTCTGCCTTGTCGTAAAAAAACCGCAAGCCGCATCGCTCCCTCTCAAATACGACAGGTATAACGCATACGGGTAACAAGCTGCTGCAACAGTGCCCGGGAGGGGAGCAAAACTCCCCTCTCTCACGAAATTGCAGGACGCAATTTTGCTTGAAAAAATCGAATCAGAAGCCGAAGCCGTCGCCGTCCGCGCCGGAAGAACCGAAGCCGAAGCTGTCGGGCACACCGCCGCTTTCTTCAGCAGCGGCTTCCGCCATGGCTTCTCCTGCAGCGGCGACCGCACCGGCAACAGCCACGCCGCCGGTGAAATTCTTCAGGTTCTTGACGATGGCATCTTTGATGATATTTTCAAGTTCCTGCTGATCCACGGGAACCTTACCCTGGAACGGGGCTATTTCCTTACGTAGCGAGCCGATATCGGTATTCTGGCTTTTCACCTTGGCTTCGAGCTGACTGATCTTCTTATCCTGTTCCTCAGCCTTGCCGCGGAAAGGTTCCAGCTCTTCCACTCGCGCCTGGAGAGTGGTGATTTCCGCGGCCTGGGCCTTCAGGGTTTCCGATTTTTCGGCTATGGCGTCAAGCACCTTGGCGACCATGGCCTGGGATTGGCCGGTCATGGGCGGCACGGAAACGCTCTCCCCCACTTGGGCTTTCATGCCGGACACAAAATTGGTCCAGGGCTGGCTTGTATCATACTTCACGTTAATGAAGGCCGGGTACAGGTTAGCCAGCCAGCCAGCCGCCATGGGGGCGACCAGGGCGGTGGAACAGCAGCACAGACTGCGCCCGGCCAGAAAACCGGCTATCTCGGTAACAGCGGCGTCTTCCTTGCCCACCAGCAGGGCGAGAACGCTTTCTAGGGGGAATACTTTGCGAGCTACATCGGACATATCAGGTCTCCTCCTTGGGAGTCTTGTAACGTGTTATCTTCTTGCAGCGCCGGTTGAAAAGCGAGTTATCAACGCCGTCCTATCGTGCGCACGTAGGTGAGCGCAGCCACGCGGTATACGAAGTGCCCGAGCTTGGACCAGGGCAGATACGCGAACAGCATCCACACTGCCACCAAGTGCAGGTAGTACACGGAAAAAGCCCAGGTTACGCAATCCATGAGGCGGAAAAGCTGCGAAAGCAGTCCCGTGACGGCCACAGCCCAGATAACGCCCAGCAGGTAACAGTCATAAAAGCTGGAAGCCTGGAATTTGGGATCCAGCTTCATGCGGCGCAGAGTCATCAGCACCAGGCCGACAAACAGGCCCACAGCGCCGATATTCGCCAGGATCTTCACCGGGAAGGTCAGGTGCATGGGCGTATGCACGTCCAGTGCGGGAATGACCTTGCCCACCCAGTGTCCGCCTGCCACGATGGCGGTGACGGCAGCCAGAATCACAAAGCTATAGAATACAGCCATGTGGCCGATTTTCCGGTCAGCCTTTCCGGCGCCGCAGTCCTGAAATTTTTTGTGGGTGACTACTTCTTCAACAAGCACATCCCACAAGTGCATGTACCAGGGTTTGATGCTGCCGAGCATAAGGATGGAGCCTTCAGGCTTGAAGCGCTTCAGGAGCTTCATCGTGCCCCTGTATAAGATGTACAGGGCACCGAAGAAGGTGATGATGAAAATGGGATCAATTGTGTAGTCGCCGTAGAAAATTTCGCCGAACACGATACGTCCGTCGGCAGCCCTGGGGAACCAGGATCCCTTGATACCGGAGCGCACGGCCCAGACAAAGAACCATAGCAAGGCGGGAATCGCAATCAGAAAGGGCAACCCTTTGATGGAACTCATCCACTTGCCGATGAGCGAAGGAGAGGTCAGATTTTTGTAAACCATGTTGCGTGCGGCGGCCATCAAGTCCGCCGGACGCGCCCCGCGGGGACACAGATCCGCGCAATTGCCGCAGTTATGGCAAAGCCACAGATCCACATCGCTCATGAGCTTGTCTTTCAACCCCCAGGAAGCCCACACCATCTCCTTGCGGGGATAAGGATTATTGGCCGGAGAAAGGGGACAGGCCACGGAGCAGGTCGCGCATTGGTAGCATTTCTTGAGGGTTTCGCCGCCAGCGGCCCGAATCTCGCGGACAAAATCCAGATCGGGTTGGACTTGTGTGCATTGAGCCATGTTGCCGTCCTCCTACATGCCCTTGAAGGGGTTGGGGCCCTTCTCAATGATGCGGCGCACGAACTCGTCGATCATCGCGGGAACCTTGTCGTATTCGTCAATCGCCACTTCAAACTGTTCCACGCGCGAAGCTTCAATGCCGAGGCGCGCCAGAGTTTCGGCGATATTTTCCTTGCGGCGGTTGCAAATTTCCGATCCCTTAATGAAGTGGCATTGATAATCGCTTCCGTACTTGCAACCCAGCATCATCACGCCGTCATAGCCTTTAGACATCGCGTCGGATATCCAGATGGCGTTCAGAGAGCCCAAGCAGCGAACGGGAATGATGCGCACATAAGGACTCCAGGGCTTGCGGCGCATGGCGGCCATGTCCAGAGCGGGGTAAGCGTCGTTTTCGCAGGCCAGGATGAGCACGCGCGGGCCTTCGTTCTTCATGTCTTTCGGCACGTGGACTTCGCGGATCATCGAGCCGATCTGGTCGATATTGTAGTTCGCGAAGGAGATGACTCGCTCGGGACAGGCACCGAAACAGGTTCCACAACGGCGGCAACGCGCCGGGTTCGGCTTGGGCGTCCCCTTTTCGTCGTCGTCCAACGCGCCAAAGGGACACTCTTCCGTGCAGCGTTTGCACTGGGTGCAGCGCACGAAGTTGAAGACCGGATGCGACATGTCGCCGGAACGCGGATGCACCGCCACCCCGCGACCGGCAGACTCAATACACTGGATAGCTTTGAGTGCCGCGCCTTGAGCGTCTTCCTCACAGGCGTCGAGCGTCAGAGGCTGGCGCACGCAGCCTGCGGCGTACACGCCGGTACGGCGGCTTTCATAGGGGAAGCAGATGTAGTTGGAATCGGTAAAACCATCAAAGAGTTCCAAATCAGGGAAATCCGGCCCCTGGCGATACGCGAAATTGACCACAACATCTTTGGCCGTAGTCGGCACGATGCCCGTGGGCAACACGACCATGTCCACTTCCAGATCAAAGTCCATGCCAAGCAGGGTATTGGCGCAGGACACCACAATCGCCCCACCCTCGCCCCCGGCGATACCCGTCACTTCCGCCTTGGTCATCATAATGCCCAAGCGATCCTGCGCAGCCTTGTAATAACGTTCGTAAATACCCTGCACCACCATATGATCATACAGGATGTATGCTTGCGCTCCTTCGGCGCTGTCGCAGACATAATTGGCCTGCTTGAGCGCCACCAGACTGGACACCGCGTTGGAATAGCCAAGATGCTTAATGTTTTCCAGATCCGCCTTGGCGAAAGGCACAGGCTCCCCTCCTTCCTCCGCGGCCTTGGGAGCTTCAACGGCAGCAGTCGCAGCGGCTTCGGCAGCGGCGGCCTCGGCAGCCTTGGCCTTGGCGTCGTTTACGGCA
>WRKB01000132.1 GCA_009778295.1 Betaproteobacteria bacterium
TCTTTCTGTGGCGGCTGCGGCGCCTGCACCGGCTAGGGCCGCAAGCCGTACGCCGCCTTATCGAACATTAACCCTCTTCCCGCACGGCCGTCAATTCGGCGTCCGGGTAAGCCTTATATAACCTTGCGAACAAAGAAACCGCTTCGTCGAATTTGTCAAAGGGGCCGAAGCCCTGCACCAGGCCGGCCTTGCTCCGGCCTTCGGGATGTCGCATGCGGATGTAATAACGCTGGGCGGGGTCCTTGTCGTTGCCCGCAAGCTCCATGTGTACCCTGGTGATCCCTCTGTTCGCGAATCCCAGGTATTCCGCCGCCGCCTTGGAAAGGTCGAGAACACGCCCTCTGATGTAGGGACCACGATCATTGATGCGCACGAGAACCGAACGCCCGCTGTTCATATCCGTAACTTTCAGGATGCTGCCGAAAGGAACGGCACGGTGGGCTGCGGTAAAGCTCTCCATAGCATGGCGTTCGCCGTTGGACACGGGCTTGCCGTGGAACTCCTTGCCTATCCAGGAAGCAATGCCGTTTTGCGGCATATCCGGGGAGGCGGGCGGCAGGGGTTCGCGCCTTTTGCCTTTTCCTGAAATTTTGGCAGAAGCCTTGCCGCGTGGAGACACTACGGCAGACTTGGTCACGGTCTTTCCTTTTTGGACAGACCGCGCCACTTTGGCGGAAGCGGTTTTTTCGCCTGGAGTTTTCGCTTTTTTTACGGAGGGAGTTTGCCCAGCGCGGACTTTCGGGAGAGTATCGGCGTTCGCCACATGCGCCTGCCCCCAGTTCAGCGCGCATACGCAGAGCGCCATGCTGAAAATCCGGAAAAGTCGAAAGCCGAACATAGTGCCTCCTGTCGAGAACCCGGCAGTTCGCTGCGCCGCTTGCGGTCTGTGGTTCCGGGCAAAGGGGGGAAAGCGACTGTATAGTTTTTGCTTGAAAGGATATGCGTTGTCAACTTCGAGCCGGTGCGGTGCGGTGATTGCAGAGATGGCGCGCTTTTATGAAAGCTAAGTCTCACAATGCTTTTAAGGCGTTATGGAACTTAATGAGCGGCTGTTTTAGGATGGACGCAATCGGATGATAGCTGTATGCCGAAGCGCGTCACTCTTCCAGCGGATCCGGCCCTCACCGCCGCGGCGCTCTCATGCCGTATGGACTACTAGGAGGCGCCCCGACGCCATAAGGATTTGAAGGGCCTCCCATTCTCTGCGTTGCCAAGTTGTCATTACGCGACTGGGTTGAGTTTGTGTTGCGTTGCGACTCCGTATACGCCCCATCCCGGCTTGAACAACCCACAGCCAGGGACAAGGTAACGCCCGATAAAAACATGATAAAACCAAGCGTGATAATTGATATTTTCACGGTATACTCCAGTTTTTATAGTCTTGGCGTACCAGTTATTTCCCGCCAGATCCGCCTACCTGTGATGACCACCCGAATGATTGCCTGAATGATTGTGGCTTACACCACAAGACCGTTGATATACCAGCCGATCTTGATGGCTGTGTTCAGGCTTGTTCATATCGTTAGTATTTTCAACTTGCAGGCTTTCATGGTCTTGTTGGGATGTAGTTGGCTTCTCGCCTTTTGCGCAGCCTGCGAACATCACGAAACATAAAAACAGCAATAGGAAATACCGGTTCATAATCACTTCCTGCTCAGTTCCGACCAAATTCCGGACGCCATATCGCCCACATAAAATGAAACATCCGTAGACGCATGGTAGCGCAAAAAATACTCTGGAGCAATGTAATGGACGAAAAGTCCCAACGTGGACGCTTCTGCACTGCGGGCGCATTCCGTGATATTTTCCTGGGCAAGGACTTTCATTTGTTCTTTGGTTTTGCTAGCCTCGGGGTTGCAGCCTTTGCTGTAAACTTGATCGTAGGGCAGTTTCACCCCGGATTTGAAGGGCAACCTATCGCGCACAGTGATAGTTTTTGGAATTTCTCCGGAATGCTTGTGACTGGGTTGACCTTTGTCCTTGGCGGAGGAAGTATTTATGGAAAAAGCTGTAGTTGCCTTTATCGGTCTTGGTAAAATGGGCTCTGCGATGGCGACCAACATCCGGGGGGGCGGCTATCCCCTCGTGGTATGGAATCGCTCTGTAGACAAGACAGCCCCACTAGTTGGGCTTGGCGCGAAGTTGGCCGAATCTCCGGCGGCTGCGGCAGCCGAGGCAGATTTCGTGATTTCGAGTCTGGCTGACGACAATTCGGTACGCACCATCGTATCTGAACCGAATGGCCTTCTGTCGGGGATGCGTCCAGGCTCAATCCATATTGGAACGAGTACTGTATCCCCAAAACTCGCTGATGAACTGGGGACATTACATACGGCGAGGGGACGGCACTATATTTCAGGCCCGGTTCTTGGACGTGTGCCAGCCGCTGAGGCTGCACAATTAATGACATTCTTGGCTGGCAATCCTGAGCAGGTGGAAAAAATCCGGCCTCTCGTTACAACGTATGCGCCTCAGATTATCATCGTGGGCGAACAGCCGGGGCAAGCCTCGACCGCCAAGCTCATTGCCAACTTTCTTGGCGCTGCATCAATGGATTTGATCGGCCAAACCTTGGCTTGGGCGGAAAAATCTGGTCTTTCCACCAAACTCATTATGCGACTGCTGGACGGCTTTTTCGCCCATCCAGCGACACGGGAGTATGTAACGAAAATAGGTAATCGTGATTTTGACACTGTAGGTTTCACAGCTTCCGGCGGCCTCAAAGACATAAGGCTGATGCTCGAAGCAACTGGCGATGTGAAGCTCACTCTGTCCAGTGCTGAAGCATTGCGCGCCAAACTTGAACAAGTTATCGACAAAGGCTGGCAGGACAAGGATTGGAGTTGTTTCACCGAGATTGATCGGGGTTAATTTATCTCCTGTGGTTGTGCCGGAAATCACGGCTGGTCTGTCTTTCTTCCCGGTCGAGCGGAACGGTCGCTCAGTACTTCACAGAGTGAAGCCTAGTGGGTTGTATTTTGCCTTTTGCAAAGACGGAGAGCGCACCATCAACGGCCCATGAAACGCGGCCGATGTGTTTTTTTTGCCCGCAGGGCGCACACAGTTTCGCAGAAACGGTAAGTGTTCTCCCTCCTCCGTAAGAGACCCCGGCTGCTGTGATGCAGCTGCGGTTTTCGATGCCTTAATGGGAAGTCAAGGGGGACACGCACCCGCCAGCCGGGAAGAGGACAACGCATCAGCGTGTGCCCACATGCCAATGGACTTTACGAGAAGACGTGGACGCTGACTATATGTAAAAGCTAAGTCCCGCGTTGCTTTTTTGGGGTGGACACAACAGAGCGCATATAATAACTACATATTATAACAGTTAAATCCAGATTATCATTTTTTAAATACCAAGATATTTTCCCAGTGTCCTATAGGCGGGGTCACTCCATTTTCCTATGCCAGATGGCCGGACAAGGCTTCCTTACGGCTACCGCTCATGTTTTGCCTCGTGCGAAAATTTATTATTGGGCGTGGGATAGAGTCTCGGCGGCCCATTGATTCAGCGATTTGCCGCTTGCTTCCGCTCGCATGGCAATCTCTGCATGCAATTCAGGCGGGATGCGCAGCATAACTTTGCCGGAGTATGGGCGTTGCGGCGATATACCGGCCCGTTCGCAGGTCTCCAAATAATCGTCCACAGCCTCATCAAAGGCGATGCGCAGCTCTTCCACACTATCACCATGAAAACCCACGATATCGCGTATCCCGGCGATATGGCCGACAAAGCATTTGTCTTCGTCGCTGTATTCGATGCGGGCTGCATAGCCCTTGTATTGCATGGTTCTCATGGCGTAACTCCTATTGCTTCCAGAAA
>WRKB01000133.1 GCA_009778295.1 Betaproteobacteria bacterium
GCCCAGAAGCTCACGAGATCCGCGAGACAGCGCACCAACGGAAACAGGAGACCCTGTTCGGCGCGCAGCTCATAAAGAGCGTTCAAGGTCGCAAGCAGCATCCAGAAGCAATGCAGACCAACAAGGCAGACAAAAACCCGCTGCTCGCGCCAAAATCCGGCGAAGCCGCCGCTTGCCGCCCAAAGCATTGCGCCAAGCAGAACGGGATAGACAGAGGCGCGCGGCACAAGGAGGTTGTCCACGGGAATAGTGTCAAAGGGCAGCAGCAGGCAAGCCAATGCGGCGCAGACAAACGAAGCGCTCTGCATCCTGTCCCGGCACGAAGAAGGAGGAGTCGGGGAAAAAATACGCTGTGGCATGTTCACTTCAAAATGGCTTGTCACCCAACAAGGCTTCCACTTGAACACGGATGTCGGCGGCGAAGCGTTCCGGGGTGAAACGCCGGGCCTGCCTGAGCAGCGCTGCGGGATCAAAGTTTTTTTCGAGGCGTTCAAAGCGCTCTAGAGCTTCAAGCAGCGAGGCCGTGTTCTGTTCGTGAAAAAAAAGACCGCTTTCTCCGTCCTGTATGGTTTCCAGCACGCCACCCGCGCCGTAGGCAATGACCGGGCAGCCGGCAGCCATGGCTTCCACCGGCACGATACCGAAATCCTCTTCTCCGGGGAAAAGCAACGCACGCGCCCCATGCAGCCAACAGCGCACGCTTTCCGCAGGCTGCCTACCCACAAAACGCACAGTGGGGCCGGCCACAGCCTTTAGACGCTTCTTTTCGCGTCCCTCTCCCATAACCACCAGGGGCAATCCGGCCTGCGTACAGGCGGCAACGGCCAGATCAGCCCGTTTGTAGGCTTCGAGCTGACCGAAAAACAGGTAATATCCGTGCTGCTCCGCGCTTGCAGCTTGTGCAAAAAAGTCCACATCCACGGGAGGATAGACGACTTGCGACTTGCGCCTGTAAATTCTGCCGATCCGCGCGGCCACATTGCACGAATTGGCCACAAAGCGATCCACCCGCAGGGCTGAAAGTGCATCCCATTGACGCAGGCGGTGGAAAAAAGGAGACATGAGCAGGCGGGTAAACGCCCCGCTGCGTTCGCGGTAGTCATGGTACATATCCCAAAGATAGCGCATGGGACTGTGACAATAGCACAGATGCGGGGTATGCGCGGGGACTACTATGCCCTTGGCCGGGCCGGATTCACTGCTGATGACGAGGTCAAAGCCGCGCATGTCCAGTTCCTCAAGGGCCAGGGGCATGAGCGGCAGATAGTGGCGATAATGACGTTTGGCAAAGGGCAGACGGTGGATAAAGCTTTGGCGTATTTCATGGCGGGCCAAAAGCGGCGAAAGCTTCGCTCTGTCGCAGACATGTGTAAAAATGACGGCTTGCGGGAAAAGAGCGCAAAGGGCTTCAAGCACCTTTTCGCCGCCTCGGTGGGCTGTGAGCCAGTAATGGACCAGAGCTACGCGCATGGCTGTAAATCAGAGTTCCTCGTCGGGCAGAACAGTGACGCGGTTGCGACCGCGTTGCTTGGACAGATAGAGAGCCTTATCCGCTTTGGCGATGGCGTCCTGCAACGATATATCGCCCTGATGGGGAAACATGGCAGCCAGTCCGGCACTGATCGTAAAAGGAATTCCCCCGCAATCGGAAAAATCACTGTCGGCTATCGATTTGCGAAGCCGTTTCAAGGTTCGGGCGGCGTCATGCAGACTCGTCGACGGAAACAGGAGGATGAATTCGTCACCGCCATAACGGCCGATCATGTCATACGAGCGCAGGTTCTGCGTGAAGCTCTTCGCCAGATAGCGCAAAACCGTGTCTCCGATGTGATGCCCCCGCGAATCGTTGATTTCTTTAAAATAATCCACGTCCAGCATGGCAAGGCAAAACAGAGTGCGGTTGCGGCGGCAGCGTTCCAACTCATGGCGGGCCATTTGCAGAAAAATCCTGCGGTTGGCGACTCCGGTCAGGCTATCGGTCGAGGCAAGCTCCCGCTGGCATTCCAACTCATGCCGCAGTGCCTTCTGGGCGTTCATCCTGGCTTCCACCTCCTGACTGAGATTGTCGGCCAGTTCGGCATAGAGCGTCTTTTGACGCTCAAGCATGCTCCTGGCTTCCCGCAGGGAGTGGGTCATCGAGTTGAAGCTTGCCGCAAAGTCACCCATGTAGTCGATCTGGTGGGACAGTGCGCCCTCAGCCACTTGATCAAACATCCAGAGCATATGGCGTACATTTCCCTGGAGTGTTTTCAACAGCCCGCCCGTATAGCCGTGCATGGTGATAGGCGTTCTGTAATCACCCAGCGACAAGGCGGAGAGGGCTGCGTGCATTCCCGCAATATCCTGTAAAAGCGCAACCAGTTTCCCGTTGCCCTCCAACGCAGGAGGAATGACCGGTTTTTTGCCTTTTGTGAGACAATCATTCAGGATGCCCAGTGCGCTGTCGAGAGATGCGCGATCGTCGTCCGTACGAAGACGAGAAGATATGTCCCCCACTGCCTAAACCTCGAAAATTTGTGCCGTAAAGCGGCAGGTTGTCGCCTCGGCGCACCAGCAGTCGACTTTCTGTACATGGAATTTGCGTTTCACATAGCTGCTCAAAAGGCCTGCGAGAAAACCTTCATTATAGGCACAGGATACTTCTCCCGTAACAGACAGGCCGGAGCATTCCAGATCCTCGGTCACGGTCAGCACCAGTTTGCCCAACTCAAGATTGGCCTCTTCTACCCGAAAAATGCTGATGCCCAGTTTACGCAGCACTCTTTGGGCTTCTGCGACAAAGGAGTTGAAATCTGTTGCCTCAGACA
This sequence comes from Betaproteobacteria bacterium, assembly GCA_009778295.1. Taxonomy (GTDB): domain Bacteria; phylum Desulfobacterota; class Desulfovibrionia; order Desulfovibrionales; family Desulfovibrionaceae; genus WRKB01. Next base: position 2,808 of record WRKB01000133.1, read on the forward strand.
AAAAACGCTCATAAAAATGCCGGCCGGCAAGCTCTCCCGTCTCGCGGAACAAGGCGTCTGCCTGCTCCGTTCCGTAATGCTGTTCGAGAACATCGCGAAGGCAGAAGTGTACGAGGCGGTACTCCTCCACATGCACAAGCAGGCCGAGATTTTTGCGCGCGCCGATATCTCTGGCTAAATCCCAACAAAACGAATACCGCCGTTCAGACATAACAGACCTGCCCTGATATTACCGGCGTCCGCGGCTTTGCTTCAGGTTCGCGCCCGTCGATTACCCGGTGCATGGCCTCATGCTCTGGGTAACAACTGCCGTACAGCCGAAAAAACACACGGCGTTTTTTGCCGCGTATAACGTGCAGCTACCCCCGCCAGTATGACTATAATAGAGAATAATGTCCGGTATTGCAACTGGCGACAGTATAGTTTGGCGTGCATTCCCATTGCCGTACGGTCACGCATTGCAAAGGCGGCCCCGGACAGGTAAGCTGAATGCCATGCAACATGGAGCCGGTCAACGCCGAGTAAGCAATCCGCGCTGAAGCAGCTTACCACTTTCAATGGTTATCTGCTCTGCTGAAGGAGTTGCTCGTAACCCCCTGCCATGGGTTTGCCGCAAGACGAATTCTTTTCGCCGCCAGCGGCAGACTCAAAGTGAAAATGCTCTCTCCGAGGATGAGCGTATGTCTATAATACTTCCCGTGATTTTGTGCGGCGGTAGCGGCACCCGCCTATGGCCTCTGTCGCGCCGTCTGTATCCCAAACAGTTTATGGACTTTGAAGGGAGCACCCTTTTTGGCAAGAGTTTGCAAAGAGCGCTCCTCTTGCCGGAGACCCGGGAGTGTCTGGTATTGTGCAATGAGGAACAGCGTTTTCTCGCTGCGGCGGAAGTTCAGCGCCTTGGTGCACCCGTGCGTATTCTCCTTGAGCCTGAATCCCGCAATACCGCTCCAGCAGTGACGCTGGCCGCCCTGGCTGCGCATGAAGACGGCGAAGACCCCATACTGCTGGTACTGCCTTC
>WRKB01000134.1 GCA_009778295.1 Betaproteobacteria bacterium
CTGTCGGCTGTTATCCGGATTGCCGTTCCAGGCGTAGGTTAATCCCGGCAGTAGCAGGACACCTATAAGCAAGATATACCGGCGCATGGAAAATCCTTTTCTTAGGGTATTGTTACATTGAGCTTGCACGCTGAATAGAAGTCATTTCATGATTCGCTATGGGATGACTTCTAATCCCGTCCGCGAGGGGGGCGGCGGCGTATGCCGCCGGAGCAAGCCGAAAACCGTTTTTTTTACGCCAGTTGTGCCAGTTGTTGCTGCAAAACCCAGGCGGCCAACGGGCCGACAGCTCCGTCCTCGCCCACGGTAAACCAGTCGACTGCCTTGCCCTGCCGCGGCGCGGCCCAGGCGTTGAAGTTCAGCCCCACGACAATATCTGGCCGGGTTCCCTTTTCTGCCCGGTTTACCACGGTGCAATCCAGCCAGAACGGCAGCGTCCGTTCGCCTTCCTGTGAGCGCAGCATCAAAAGACAGAGCAGGCGGTCTCCCGGCTGCAGGTCTATTGGTGGCTGTTCTCCCTGCGGATGACGCAGTTCCAGACATAATCCCGCTGCGGACACATTCAACAGTGACATCTGTTCCGGATGATCCAGGCGGTAACTGAGTTGTGCGACGCCAAGGGCGGCGGGGTCGCTGGGCCGTTCCTGCGCGGGATCCAGTGGCCATATGCCGATGCCGAAGGTAACTTCTTTGAGGGGGGCAACCCGGACAAAGCTGCGTTTCTGGTTTGAGAGGATCTCCGCAGGAGTATCCAGCAGCATTCCGTAACCTCCGGCAAGGCGGGGCAATTCGCGCAATTGGCTCATATACTGGTAATAAGAGCTTATCCCTTTGTAATTGATATCGAAGTTTACAGAAACTGTTCTGTTTGTCCATGCGGGGAGTGCCTTAGGCAGGGAAACGTCAATCAGCAGGGTATGTTCGTCAAATTTAACACAGGGGCCGAAGAAGCGTCCGCCAGCGGTGTCAAGGCCTGTAAATTCCACCAGCATGATGCTGCGTTGATCTATCGCCTGATTCAGCAGTTCCCGCACCACAGGATGCAACCCGATACGCTTGCGGGAGCGTAGCAGGTAAATGAAGCCGCCGCCTAAAAGGCATAGTCCCGCAACGGGAACAAGGTACAAAAGCTCCATGCTTTCCCCAGGCGAAGTGATAAGCAACATACACCAGGATGTCTCAAATGCTCTCTCCAAGGCGCCGCGCCTGTTCCAGCTCCGGACGTCCTCCAATCTCCCCCAGATTATGCAGGCCCGGCGCGACGATGACTCCGGCCTCCTCCCATCTCTGATACGCGCATATCTGGCGGAACATTGAAACGGAAGACTCGGCTGCGCTCTCGGAGCTGTTACCGCAAGTCAGCAGCAACGCCGCGCGGTTGACTGACATCCCAAGCTCCAGCAAGGCATAAAAACGGTCTATGGCCAACTTGAGTTGAGCGGTAACGCCGAAAAAGTACACGGGCGACGCCAGAACCAGCGCATCAGCCTTGCGGAGTGCATCAAGTATGGGCGGCATATCGTCTTTCTGCACGCAGACGCCCTGATGCTTGAAACAATGCCCACAACCGCGGCAACCGCCGATTTGCAGGCCGGCTACCCTAAAAAGGGCAATATTTTTGTCTGCCGCTTTCGCGCCTTCAATAAACGCTTCCGTCAGTCGCACGGTGTTTCCGTCCTTGCGCGGGGAGCCGGAAAGAACGACAAGGCTTTTGCTCATAGCATGTTCTCCATGAAGAAGGCTGAAGATTCTCCTGGGGGCGTCCTTTGGGCATCCTGCCGGACGTGCCCCATTTCTACAGTGATGGAATGGCTTCCACCGGTTCCGTGAGCAGAAATTTGCCTTCCTGTATCCATTTTGTAAGTTCATCGGCGATTTCGAGGGACATGCTCAAGCTGGTCAGGGGAACTGTTTCCACAGTCGCATCCAGGATTTTGGCTTCGCCGCTTTTGAGTTCCTCGAAGGTGACGTGCTGCAAGATGCGGTTGACGCCGTTTGGAACATCGTGTCCGTAGTCCTTGACCGGCATGAGGATGTCGCAGTCATCCACGCCGGTGAACCAGGCCATGTCCGCATCCAGGATGGGGATGGGAATACCCACGCCCACCGCCAGCGAGCACCCGTAGCCGATAAGCGACAGACCGCGTATATACCGTGGATTCATGTGCTTGAGATTGCCCTTGACCATCAGCGTGCCGGCGGCCGTAAGCGGTAGGCCGCGGTCGCTGCGTTTGGGCTTGGCGTTATGCTGGGTCCCCGAGCCTATCACATATCCGATGCCGCCCCCCAGGAAAATGCGCGTGCCGAGGCCGATAGTCCTGAGAAACGGGTCGTTGAGCAAGGGAGAAAGCCGTCCGGCTGTGGCGTAGTTGAGGTTGCGGCAATTCGGCCGCAAGGGCCCCATATAGGTATAGATGGTGCGGCTGGTCAGGTTCACGGCCGCGTTGTAGTTCTGGTAACAGTTGCGCGGATTGAGCAGTTCCGCGTACGGCAGCTCCGCAAGCGTGATCTGCCGTTCCAGCGAGCGTCTGGGGTAACAGTCCGTGCCATAGGCTTCGGCAAAAAGGTGTACGCTCTTTCCCTGCGCCAGATCCTCGATCACATGGCCGCCACCGTACTTGAACTGGCCGGGATAGACCTTGTTCAGCGGGCAGTCTTCTTCCGGCTCGGTCACTCCCAAAAAGCCGTCCACAGCCGCAATGCCCGCATAGCAGGGCACCTTGTTCAGCCAGACCTTGGCGGTTTTGATCAGCGGCGGCTCCGGTTGGCCGATATTAAAGAGGAGACCCGAGGAGCACATGGGCGAAAAGGTGCCTGTGGTCACCACATCCACCTCTTGAGCGGCTTTTTCCTTTCCCATGCGGCGGACGGTTTCCACCATTTCCGCGGCGTTCAGGATGACGGCTTTGCCTTTTTTGATGCGCTCGTTAATTTCCTTAATGCTTTTCACCGGCGGCTCCCTTGCAATGCCAAAGCCCATTATTTCGCTTCAGCGCGGCCTTGTCTAGTGAGATGATATACTCTGGGGATCATATACATCAAAGCCAGTTGTTTCAATTCCGGCGCATATTGCGTGGCTACAATCACTGTCCCCAGATTCCACAGCGAGCTGTTCGTTCCTTCCGAGGCAGTCGGAGGGCCGAAACGTTTTTCGACCATGGCTCTAATTTTATGTGCATGCGTCGCATCCGGCGCCGGGTAATCAATTTTGATAAAGCCCAGCGGCGCGGCGCTGTCGGCATTCTGCGGACCGTAGCAGGCGGCAAGCTCCGAGGCGCCGGGTACGGCTTCCGCCACCCGGTAAATATCGCAGGCGTATTTTGCGTCTTCCCGCACGGGGGAGACTCTGGCAGCCAAAAGCGCCTTGCGCATGGACATGCGTTCCGCGCTGTCCAGACGCTGCCCGAACAAAGCAAAAGGCGTATGCTTCGGGGCCAGTCGTTCCAGGGCCTGCATGGCGTCCTGCCTGCCGTCCATGGCAGCGCCATAGAGCAGCAACGTGGCCCGTGTAGCGTTGTGCGGCACACCCCGCCCGTCGCGGTAAAAGAGGCCGAGGCGCTCGAGGGCGGCGCTTTGCCCGCTCGCCGCGGCACGGCTGTACCATGCAGCGGCGTCGCGGTCGTTCTTGGGTACGCCGCTGCCCCGTTCATACATAAGGCCGAGATTGTACTGCGCTTCCGCAAGGCCGCCTTCCGCCGCCTTCTGGAACCAGTATGCGGCCTGTTCTTCGTTCTTCGCCACGCCGCGCCCCTGTTCCAACATGCGGCCGTAGTTGCTCATGGCCCGCACATGCCCCGCTTGCGCAGCGTGTTGGAAATATACGGCGG
>WRKB01000135.1 GCA_009778295.1 Betaproteobacteria bacterium
CCACTCAGTCAAAGAACTTTTTGAGGCTTTGAATGAGGACGACTGAGCGGGATATTGACTGGACATCCGCGTTCAAACGGGACTTCAAGCGGGAAAAAAAGACAGACAGGCAGCTTGAGAGCATACTGGAGCCTGTGCTGACTGCATTGGTCGATGATATGGCCCTGTCGGACAAATACGCAGATCACCCGATGGTGGGCGAATGGAAAGACCATCGTGATTGTCACATCAAGCCTGATCTTGTGCTGATATACCGAAAACCGGACGAAAACACCTTACGCCTTGTCCGGCTCGGTTCACATTCTGAATTAGGCATATAACCGCAAAATTTTACAATAGTGCGATGTTTTTGAAGGAGTTGCGAAGGGCGCATGCTTGTCTCTCCCCTCACACGCTCTCGCTGCTATCGCTTGGTCGTTGACGTGTCTTTTTTGGAAGGCTCTATTGCAGGAAACGGTTGATTTGCGAAGTCTATCTGCTCCTGCAACAGAGCCTTCTCAATCCATTTCGACAGGAGAATCTGGGCGCTTTTCGAAATATGGGGCGACATCATCAAGGCCTTCTCCAGCAGAAACTCCAGTTCTTCGTCTCCAGGTAGTCTGAGCCAGCCCCCGTTATTTTCGCGGATGCAGAAAGAGGCGATGGGACGGGTTAAAGCATTGCAAAGTTGAAATGCTCTCAATTATGCCGCGCGGGCGCAAATCTGCTTGCGTACCGCTTGTGCATTCATCTTGAATACGTATAATGAGAATACCACGGAGTCAGAACGTATAAAGAATTCATATTCACTGAAAGGAGGAGAGGTTTGCATGATTGACTCAAAAAAGGCCGAGGAACAAGCAGTGCTGAATCTGGCGTATGCCATCTGTGCGGCAGCAAGAACAGCGCCGAAAGCAGTCGGCATAGATCTAACGGATACCGCCGTGCTGATAGGCGAGGATAAATTGAAACTGGCGGATCAAATGCGTACGCTCGGCAGCAGTCTTGGAGAGGGCGGCAAATTTGTCATTCGTGACGCAGCAAATGTGGACGCAAGCGGCGCGGTGGTTTTAATCGGAGTGAAATATAAAACCCGCGGTTTGAATGAGATCTGCTGCATGTGCGGCTTTAGTAACTGCGCCTCCTGTACCTCTGCCGGGGCAACTTGCGTGTTCGCTCCGCTGGATTTAGGGATAGCACTCGGCTCGGCTGTGAGCCTGGCCGCCGATAGCCGTATAGACAACCGCATCATGTTTACTATCGGAAAAGCGGCCTCATTGTTGGGCCTTTTGGGAGAATGCACATTGATTATGGGTATTCCATTGTCCGTCTCCGGCAAATCACCATTTTTTGACCGTAATTAATGCGGAGGGATTATCCATACCTATTGATTGAGCGGCATAGTTGCGCGCTGTGTATGTTCCATTTCTTTCCAGTAAGGAGCGATGAGTGCGGCAGCAGCCTGTCCTTTCTGTCATAAAACTGCGCAAAAGCTATTCTGGTAAAGCGGTTGTGGATGCTGTTTCATTCGCGGTCCGCCAGGGCGAAGTGGTGGGCCTGCTCGGGCCAAACGGCGCGGGCAAAACCACTATCTTGAATATGGTTCTCGGCTTGCTCGGCCCGGACGAAGGCCAGGTGAGCATTGACGGCCTTGACATCGCCAAATACCGTATAAAAGCCATGGAGCGAGTCAACTTCGCCGCCGTATACGCGCCTCTGCCGGGTAATCTCACCGTGGAACAAAATCTGCGCATTTTCGGCATGCTGTATGGCGTCAAAGGCCTCACAGCCCATATGAATAAGCTCATTGTCCAATACGGGCTGGAGAAATTCCGCAAGACACGCTGCGGGCTGCTTTCTTCCGGCGAGCAAACGCGCGTCTCGCTGGCCAAGGCCATGCTCAATACTCCACGCCTGCTCCTGCTGGATGAACCCACAGCCTCGCTCGATCCGGCGGCGGCCCAAGACATCAGGGACGGAATCAGAGATTATGCAGCCAATGGCGGCAGCGCCCTCTGGACCTCACATAATATGCAGGAAGTGGAGGCAGTATGCGACCGGGTGCTTTTTCTCTCCCAAGGCCGCATTGTGTTGGAAGGCAACCCTGCCGGACTGCCTCTTGAGCATGGGGCAAAAAACCTGGAAGAGCTCTTCATCCGTGTGGCCAAGGAAGCTCTTCACCTTGAAAAGACGGGGCTTTGAACATGCACGCTGGCCGGGCCTTTGCCATCACCCTGCGTCACCTGTACCTGCTCAGGAGCAGCGTTTCCCGCATTGTGCCCATTTTCGCCTGGGTGACGATTGATATGATCCTTTGGGGCTTTATCACCCGCTATTTGAACACCCTCAGCCTGTCGGGCCTGAGCTTGGGCACGGCCCTGCTGGCGGCTGTTGTCTGCTGGGGTTTCTTCGGGCGGGTAATGCACGGCGTGAGCATGGCTTTTTTCGAAGATGTGTGGTCACGCAATTTTCTCAATGTTTTCATCGCACCGCTGTCCATTACCGAATACATCACAGGGCTTGCCCTTTCCAGTGTGTTTACCAGCCTCATTACCTTGTTCGTGCTGCTGGTTACGTCTTCCTGGCTCTTTGATCTCTCTTTGCTGACACAGGGGCCGGCCATGGGTATCCTGCTCCTTACCCTGTTTCTTTTCGGCATTGCTTTGGGCATAGCCGGCTGTGCTCTGGTCCTGCGCTTCGGTCCACCCGCCGAATGGTTCATTTGGCCGATTCCCGCTGTCATTGCGCCGTTTGTGGGCGTTTTTTATCCTGTAAGCATACTGCCTGACTGGATGCGTATGGCAGGCCGCTGTTTGCCGCCTTCCTATGCTTTTGAAAACCTGCGTGCCCTGATCGTCGGCACCGAGGTATCCATACTTTCCACCCTGCCCGCTCTGGAGCTTGCTATAATCTGGCTCATCCTGGCCGCGCTGCTTTTTTACGGCGTGTGCCGTCACGCGATGCGTAGCGGGCTGATTGCCCGCTACAGCGCGGAACACATCACATAATCAGCCTTTTTCATCCAGCGGCGGAGATCAGAATATGCCGCGTAAAATGCCTTTTACCACATTCGGCGCCACCTCTTCCGTTGATTTGCCTCTGCCGCGCGGAGTATCTGCGCTTCCACGCGGGCTGCTGTCGGGAGTATTTTCCGCGCCTCGTGACGGCATGCCGAACATTACGTGAGCAGTGGAAAGAAACTGTCCTTTTACCGACCAATCAGGCTTCCAGTCCTTGGGGGCATTAGCCGGGCGCGGCGGGTAGCTGGCCCAATAATCATCTCCCCAGGCAGTAACCATAATCATGGGCGGCGAGGTCGCGGCGAAAATGCCCCTGGGAATGGTACAACTGTCTCTGTCGGCCGGCAGTATCACCTTTGAGGAAATATATTTATTGACTTGCGGAGTGTTGATAAACTGCCCCGACACGTTCACATTGGGCGTCTCGCTGGAGTTCCACATCACCATTTCCTTGCCTGAAGAGGCCACCCCTATGGCCATGACATGGTAGCCTATGGCGGTAGGCAGCTTGTTCCATCTGACAGTTATGGCGTCCTGCTGGGATTGTCCCTGCAGGGTGATATGAAGCGCCTGCATGATGTCATGTTTTGCGTCCATGCTGAACTTGATATGCGGCACGAAATTTCCATGCACAAGATGCTCGCCGACCATAGATGCTCCGGCCGGAACAGCCCGGCCGTCCTCCTGGTTGGGCCACACAACCGTGTTCCGGCCTGCTTTGGACCCCCCTCCGTATGCGCCATATGTTCTGCCGCCTTTGGGCGCAAATCCGCTCATATCGGGCATGTCCTTTGCGCCGATCTTGCCGGTGTCAATCACATTGGGCTGCCCGGGGCGCACAGTGTCTCCGCACCCCCAATACATCTTTATGACCATCTTC
>WRKB01000136.1 GCA_009778295.1 Betaproteobacteria bacterium
AGCCGTTAGCGGATTCTGGCCGCGTAAGGAAGAAGACCTTTTCCGCATTGCAAGGGGCTTTGACAAATCCTGGGAGTATTCGTAGAATTTTCACGCGGTTCCGCTTGCGCCGCATACCTGTCGCAGCGGCAATTCTCACCGCACAAGGGGCCGGTATGGAGTTCATCAACGAACTTGTCATACTTTTTCTGCTCTCAATCGGCGTGATCATCGTGTGCGGCAAGCTGCGTCTGCCCGCCACCGTGGGCTTTCTGATCACCGGCATGCTGTGCGGCCCTTCGGTGCTGGGAGTGGTTTCCGACAAGCATGCGGTGGATATGCTGGCGGAGATAGGCGTGGCCCTCCTGCTGTTCACCATCGGGATGGAACTCTCCGGCGAGGCCCTGGCCCGCTTGCGCAAGCCTGTCTTTGTCGGCGGCACGCTGCAGATCGGCGTAGCGGTGGCCGTGATAGCGGGCCTTGCCGCGATGCTGGGCTGTAGCCTGCCGATGGGCATTTCATTCGGGTATCTGGCGGCCCTTTCCTCTTCCGCCATTGTCCTGAGCGATCTCCAGCGGACCGGGCAGACCAACACTCCGCACGGCAGGCTGATTTTGGCCATACTCGTGCTTCAGGATATCATGTTCGCCCCCATGCTTGTTTCTATTCCGCTTCTTGCGGGATCAGTGGGCCTGACGCTTGAGAGCGCGCTCGAAGCCGCGTTGCGGATTACGGGCGTGTTTGGGGGCGTGTTGCTGTTTGCCAAATACGGCCTGTCGCGGCTGATGCTCGCGGTGGTGCGCACCCGCCTGCGCGAACTGGTTCTGCTGACGACGCTGGGCCTGTGCATGGGCATGTCCATGTTGACGTATACGCTCGGCCTTTCGCTGTCATTCGGCGCGTTTCTGGCCGGCCTCATGCTGGCGCGCTCGGAATACAGCATGAACGTCATCGCCGGGGTGCTTCCCTACCGTGATGTCTTCATGAGCCTGTTTTTCATTTCCATCGGCATGCTGCTCGACGTGAATTTTCTGCTGGAGAATTTCGCGTTTGTGACGTTCAGCACGTGTATATTCATCGTGATCAAGGCCCTGCTCGTCCTGCCGGCAGTGTACTTTCAGGGATATCCCTGGCGTACGGCCATATTGACGGCGCTTCCCCTGGCGCAAATCGGGGAGTTTTCCTTCGTGCTGGCTGCCGAGGAAATGAAGGATGCCATTCTGGAGCCGGAACAGTACCAGCTTTTCCTTGCCGTCAGCATTTTGAGCATGATGCTGACGCCCGGGCTGATTGCCGTCGGCCCCCGTCTGGCTGATCTGGTCGGGAAGTTGCAAAAAAAACAACGGAGCACTGCCGTCGATGCGGAGCTGGATGACGACGAAGCCGGGCAACATCTGGCAAATCACTTGCTGATCGTGGGCTTTGGAGTCAGCGGCAAACATCTGGCCCGCGCGGCCAAGGGAGCCGGCATTGACTACGTGATTCTGGAAATGAACCCCGACACGGTACGGCGCTACAAAGGGCAGGAGCATATTTTTTATGGCGATGCGTCGCAGGCTTCGGTGCTGGAGCATTTGAACGTCGGCGCGGCACGGGTCATGGCCATCGTCATTTCCGATCCCGCAGCGGTGCGCGCTGCGACGCTGGCAGCCAGGGGACTTAATCCCAATCTGCATATTATTGCGCGTACCCGCTTCCTGGCCGAAGTCGGCCCCTTGCAGAACCTGGGCGCAAATGAGGTGATTGCCGAGGAGTTTGAAAGTTCCCTGGAGATCTTTTCGCGGGTGCTGGGCAATTATCTGGTTCCCCGGCAGGATATTGCGAATTTTGTCGCGCATATCCGCACGGAGAATTATGATATGACCCGTAAACTCGCGTTGCAGTCCGCCCCGTTGGAGGTTTTGGTGGACCGGCTGCCCGATGTGGGCGTACAGGCGGTACGGCTGGAGGAAGGTTCCGAACTGGCCGGAAAAAGCTTGGCCGAATGCGCGTTGCGGCGGAAGCACGGGGTCACCGTGGTGGCCATCCGCAGGGGCGATTCCATGATCGCTTCGCCGGACGCGGCTGCGCTTCTGGAACCCGGCGATGTGGCATACCTGCTTGGCGAGGAGGGGCGGTTACATTTGGCTGAAGCGCTCTTCGGGCCTGCCGTCAGCTTGCCCCCTCCCTCCGTGGAGGATGCGTTGCAGGAAGTGTTCAGGAGGCGTTGAGACCCGGATTCCGGACTACATGTTGTAGAGCGTTTCGCCCGGAATGATGGGAATCTTGTGCTTTGTGAGCACGTCAACGGCTTCGTCCGTCTTGTCGAAGCGCAGGACCAGGGTGGCGTTTTTGCTGCCGGCCTGCACGAAGGCATACATGTATTCCACATTGATGCCGTTTTTGCTCAACAGATGTAAAATACTGTCCAGGCCGCCCGGCTGATCCTCCACCCCAACGGCTACCACGCTGGTGCGCCCTACGGTAAAGCCCTGCGCTTTCAGCACCGTTTGGGCTTTTTCATGATCATTGACGATAAGGCGCAAGATGCCGAACTCCGAGGTGTCCGCCAGGGAAAGCGCCCGGATGTTGATATGGGCCTCGCGGAGGGCGTGCGTCACCTCGGCAAGGCGTCCGGCTTTATTTTCAAGAAAAATGGAGAGCTGCTCAACTTTCATGCGGGCCATCCTTCTTGTCCTTTTTCCCGGCGTTGGGGGTGATGTCTATCTCATCCGGCTCGGAGGCGGCCCGTTTGAAGTTGCGTATGGCTTTGCCGAGACCGTTGCCGACTTCCGGCAGTTTGTTCGCTCCGAAAAGCAGCAGGCCGACAACAAGGATCACGAGAAGTTCCTGTATATTTATCCCGAACATAAAAATCTCCTGGTGTTCTTTGTACGGCTATACGCTTCCGGGCAGCCGGCGGTCAAGCGGCTGCCCCGGCATCCGGCGGCGGATGTCGAACTTGGCGTAATCGTTATGCTTCTTTGCGGATGCCGGTGATGGACTGGATCGCCTCGTCAAATTCCCGTTGCAGGTTGTCTATGAGTTCGCGCACGGACTGGATGGCGTTGATGCGTGGAACGTTGGAGCCGCAGAAAGCAAAGCCCTTTTCCAGGTTTCCCCTCATGGCGTTGAGCAGGGCGGCGGCGATACAATACGGCGTTTTTTCCTGTTCGCAGGTGCTGACGCATTTGAAGACGCATTTGAAGGGTTTTTTGGCGCCTTCACGCATATCCTCGATAAATTTGTTGAGAATGGCCCTCCCCGGCATGCCCACCGGACTCTTGATGATGGTTACGTCTTTCTCGCGCGCATTGAGATAACTTTGCTTGAAGCGCTCATCCGCATCGCATTCGTGGGTGGCGACAAAGCGCGTGCCCATCTGCACGCCCGCGGCGCCCAGTTCGAAAAAACGCCTGATGTCGCCGCCGCTGTAAATGCCGCCGGCGGCAATGACAGGTATGGCCCGGCCTTTTTTATCCTCAAACTCTTTCACGCAGTCCACCACTTCCGGGACCAGGCGTTCCAGGGCATGGGCCGGGTTGTTGATGTCTTCGGGCTTGAATCCGAGATGGCCGCCCGCCTTGGGGCCTTCCACCACAAAGGCGTCAGGCAGGTAGTTGAAGCGGGAAAGCCATTTTTTGCTGATGATTCCAGCCGCGCGCGCGGAAGAAACAATGGGAACCAGCTTGGTTTTGAATTCTTCTTTTTTTTCTTCGCACAGGGTGAGCAGATGGCGCGGCATATCAAGCGGCAGGCCCGCGCCGGAAAAAATGATGTCGATGCGGTGTTCGATGGAGGTGCGCACCATTTCCGAAAAGGTGGTGAGGGCGACCATGATGTTGACGCCGACGATGCCCCTGGTAAGTTCGCGCGCTCTGGCGATTTCGGCGCGCAGGGCACGCAGGTTGGCTTCCAGGGGATGCGTG
>WRKB01000137.1 GCA_009778295.1 Betaproteobacteria bacterium
GCACCCGCAGCGTAGCAGTTCCCTTCCTTCCGGAGGAGCTCCAACGCGCACAGGGCCACCAACAGCGTTTCGATCCCCCTGAGGCTGCAATCAAGCTGCCGCGCCAGAGAGTCGGCCGTCATGGCGCCATCGTGCAGCGCGGTAAAAATGCCCAGTTCCACTCCACTGTGTATGGCGCACGCCTGCCAATACGCTCCAGATGCTTTCATCAATGTCGCCGGATTCCATTCTTGTTCGCGCATGCATGTCCTCCTGTGCTTATACTTGACTATTCCGCCCAAAAAGTACAAACATGATTCACATACGACCACAACTAAAAAATATCAAATATCGTCAACTATTCGTAATCATTCAAAATAATTAAACAGCTTAATTGCAGCATCAGTAATTATTCTGAATATTTAAGTATTACTACTCCCAAATGAAGCCGAAAGGAATACACGCAGGCATCATGCATTCACTTCCGGGTACAGACGGAATTTTTTGTGTTTCTCCAGCATAAAAGGGTGATACACTGCCGTGGTCTACACATTCCAGCAGCTTTTTAGCGTGTCCGCATCCCAACAGCTCATGGACAACTTTGCCCGCGCCTCGGGGATTGGCGTTGTCATTGCGGCTCCGGACGGCCCCCCCATCACCGTGCCGAGCATCTCCAGCCCCTTGTGCAAACTGATTATGAGTACCCAGGCCGGACGCCGGAATTGCGCCAGGTTCATTGCCTTTCTCAGCCATGGTCGCGAGCGGCGCCCGGAACTGAGGTCCTGCATGGCGGGGCTCCACACCTGGACCACAAGCATCATGGTCGAAGGGCGGCATATTGCGAGCCTGTTGGTAGGGCAGGTGCTGAACACCGAGCAGGAGATCGGCCCCACGCTCGACTACTGCAAATCCCTAGGCATTGATGAACATGCCAGCCGTGAAGCTTTCAATGGCACCATCAAAATGACAAAGTCACGGTTCACATATTTATGTGAATTCATTCATCAAAGCGGGAGTCTCCTCTCCAATTTGCTGCTGCAGAATCTCCGGCAGTGCGAAACAATCAGAAAAAATACCGAGATTGAAGCCCTGCTTGCAAAGGAGAAGGAATTCTTCCAGACAACGATCAATTCCATCGGCGATGCCGTCATCACCATGAATATGGATGGTATCGTCATGACGATGAACGGCGCTGCTGAGGTTCTGACAGGCTTTATGAGACAGGACGCGATCCACAGGCCCTTTTCACAGACCTTTGTTCTGCTCCATGAAAAAACCCGCAAACGATTCAATTGTTCTGTCAAAGGAAGGCTCGAAAAGAGTTCATCCGTAGCAAGCGAAACATACCTTCTCCAGGCAGGTGACGGTTCGGAAAAACATATCGCGTTCAACTGCTCACCGATTCAGGATACGAACGGCCACAGGCTGGGCGCCGTTCTGGTATGCCGGGATATTTCCGCATCCAAAAAGCAGACGGAAAAAATGGAATACCTGAGTTATCATGACAGCCTGACCGGCCTGTACAACCGCGCCTTTTTCGAGCAAGCCTGCGACTCCATGCAGCAAAAGGGTATTGTCCCCGTATCCGTCATCATGGGAGATGCCAACGGCCTGAAAAATACCAATGACTTTTACGGGCATGCTGCGGGCGACATACTTTTAAAAACCATTGCCGATGCGTTCAAACACGCCTGCCGCAGCGACGATATCGTCGCCAGATGGGGAGGCGACGAGTTTACCGCCGCGCTGCCGGGCCTGACAAACAGACGGGCAAAAGCGATCATGCGCGATATTCATACCTATTGCGCCGCAGCCCAGGGGAGCCAGATCAAGATAAGCGTTGCGCTGGGCCTGGCGACAAAGGAATCTCCGGAAACCACGCTTAGCGATGTACTTAACATCGCGGAAAAAAAGATGTATAGGGCAAAACGACGCTACAAGCTCAGGAATCTCGCCAGAGCGTTTTACATTTGAGCTTGTCGCCTGCCTGGAATCCCGCTATGACGAACGCCGCATCCCCGCTCGCTTTTTTTACCTGGCTCGAAGAACGCGCGCTTGAAGTCCGGCGTATCGAGGGGCAAGCCCTGCGCGAGCTGGAACAGAAAAATACCCAGGGGTATCGTGATGGAATGCGCCGCAAGGCGCAGCTGCTCGCTGGCCTGCCCAAGGCATCTATCCCCCTGCTCAACGGACTGCCCGAAAACGCCGCCCAGGCAATCCAAGAAGGTCTGTGGCGCTTTGCACGCAACGCGGGTAACGCCTTGACGCTGGATTCCCCATTTTATATGTCCGCGCTGCTATACCCAGAAGAATACCGTGAAGGCGAAGCCAACGATTTGGAAGTGTTTCTGCAGGAGTTGCGCCTGCGCTTTCCCCAGGACTAGTGGCTGTCTCTAAATAAATCTTTCGTCCAAATACTGCGTCGCGTGGCCCTTTTTCTTCTGGTACGGACTGTGCATGAACATTTCCGGATGCTTGCGTCCGGAAATTTTTTGCCGTTGCCTCTTTTGTCCCAGGGAACACATGAGCCGAGAACTCTGCCTTATCCACGCCAACTGCCAGGGAGATTCCCTGCGCTCGCTGCTGGCCGCCACCCCAGCCTTCGCGCGGCGTTTTGAAATCCGCAAGTACACGAACTATCGCAAAGAATCCATTCCACAACAGGACTTTGACCGCTGCCGCATCTTTCTCTACCAGCATCTGGGCGAAAAATGGAACGATCTGGCCTCGGACGCCCTGCTGGCACGGCTGCACCCCATGGCTTGCCAAATGAGGGTTCCCAACTTGCTCTTCAAGGGATACTGGCCGCTGTGGACAAACAAAAGCGCCATGAACTACGGCGATGTCCTGCTCGATCTTCTGGTCTCCAGGGGATATTCCGCCTCCGAGGTGCTGCATGTATATCTACGCGGCAAGCTTGCGGAAAAATACAATCTCAACGCCCTGTTAGGTGAAAACCTCTTTCGTGAGCGCCGGAAGGAAAAGGGCGCCGTCATCGCTCTGACAGATTTCATCGAGGAGAACTGGCGCACCCAACAGTTATTTCTTACGCCGAACCATCCGGACAAGACACTGCTCCTCGCCATAGCTGACGCGGTGCTGCAAAGCATGGGGCTGGGCAGGATTCCTCCCTCGCTTTGCAGGGATTTCACCCCGGGCTATCCCGATTTTGCACTTCCCATCCATCCCCAGGTGGGGGAGCATTTCAGTCTGCCTTTCGCCGATGCCGACCGGCTCTACGGCATTTATGGCCGGGCCATGGACTTTGCCAGGTACGCCGCCTGTTATGTCCACTGTTTGAGCCGCAGGTTCGGCGATTTTGAGGCCTTTTTGCACATGGTGCCCGCTGCGTAGCCGAAAGGGTACGGTCACATGTTCCGCCGCAGCCTGTCGCGCAGCACGATAGCCGCCACATTCATGCCGAGTACCAGCAAGATGAGGACGAGCGCCGTGCCGTACTGTAACGGACGGGTTTTTTCTATGTCCGTGCCCGCTGTGGCCAACACATACATATGATACGGCAGAGCCATAACGGAGCTGAATACGGAATCCGGCGTTTTGGGCGTATAAAAAACAGCGGCGGTAAACATAATGGCCGCTGTTTCCCCTGCGGCACGCGCCACTCCCAAAATAGCGCCGGTCAGCATGCCCGGCAGGGCCGAAGGCAGCGCCACGCGCGCTATGGTTTGCCATTTTGTGGCCCCCAAGGCTAATGAGGCTTCGCGATAGGTATCCGGCACCTGACGCAGGGCCTCTTCCGCCGTGCCTATGATGACGGGGAGCGTCAGCACCGCCAGGGTGAGCACGCCGGAAAGAATGCTCACGCCGAATCCGCACCAGGTGACGAAAAAGGCCAAGCCAAACAGGCCGAAGACGACTGAAGGAACGCCCGCCAGGTTGTTGACGCCCAGGCGTATGAC
>WRKB01000138.1 GCA_009778295.1 Betaproteobacteria bacterium
GCGACAGCGAAACCAAACTCTGTACGGAATGCATGGATGCGGCCAAGCAGAAAGCTTTGGCCTTTCTGGAGCAGCTGCCGGAACTGCGCCGCCTGCTCGCTTCGGACGCCCAGGCAGCTTATGAGGGCGACCCGGCCGCCAAAAGTTCCGGGGAAACTATTTTTTGCTATCCCTCGATGCATGCGATGATCCATCAACGCATCGCCCATTGCCTGTTCGGTCTGGACGTACCGCTTATTCCGCGCATCATCACCGAAATGGCACATTCCCGTACTGGTATTGATATCCATCCTGGAGCACGGATTGGCGAGGAATTTTTCATCGATCACGGCACGGGCGTGGTGATCGGCGAAACTTGCGTCATCGGTCGCGGCTGTCGCCTGTACCAAGGCGTGACGCTCGGCGCGCTTTCCTTCCCCAAAGATGAACAGGGCAATCTCATTAAGGGCATACCCCGCCATCCCATTCTAGAGGATAATGTTACCGTGTATGCCGGGGCTACCATCCTCGGACGCGTCACTGTGGGTAAAGGCGCGGTCATAGGCGGCAACGTCTGGCTGACCCATGACGTGGATCCTGGCTCAAGTATCGTGCAACAACGGTCACACAGTCCCGCAGGTGATGAGCGCTTGTTGGGGGACGGGAAGAGGACATGAGATTTTTTCGGTGTCCGCGGCGCTGACGCTCTGGCTGAATTCTGCAGCGACTGCGGATAGGAAGATAAGGAGGCCTGTATGCTTTGGAAAAAAATTATCCTGCTGATGCTATGCGCCGGTCTTCTATACTGTTTTGCCGCCTGTGCGGAGAAAGTCGAAATCCGCCCCAAAGGTGAAATGGTCATCGGCGGTAGCGTGGAGAGCCATAAGTGACCACGTGTTATTTCTTCGGTATACTGTAACGGCTGACCAACGGCAAACGCCAATCCCGGCCGAAGGCCCTGCGCGAAACGCGCAATATCGGCGGAGATTGGCGGCGTTTAAACTCCGCTGCGCGCATTTTTCCGTACACTTCGTCAAACAGCCCCGGTTCTCGCTGTTCGCCGTCATCCGCCGGAAGTGTCGGTAAGGCATCTTCGCCCATGATCTTGGCAAGCAACGGATCAAGTGTGCTGTAAGGTGGCAGCGAGTCCGTATCAAGCTGGCCCGGGCGCAATTCTGCGCTCGGCGCGCGGTGAATGACACCTTCTGGTATAACAGCGTGTTCTCGACGTTCGTTGTACCAGCGAGCAAGTTTGTACACCCTGCTTTTATGAACATCACCGATGACCGCCAAGGCTCCAGTCGCATCGCCATACAGCGTGCTGTACCCCATTGCGGTCTCTGATTTATTACTCGTGCCCAAAAGCAATAGCCCATGCTTGTTGGCGAGAGCCATAAGCAGGTTCCCCCGGATGCGTGATTGGATATTCTCCTCAGTGACGTCTTTGCGAGAGTGTGTCTTTTTCGGAGGCATGGCGAACATCGGTGACAGGACATCCATATACGCCTGCATGAGCGGCGCGATAGGCAGCTCCATCCGTTCAATTCCCAAATTATCAGCAAGCTCTGAAGCATAGCGCGTGGATTCTTCACTCGTCCAAGGTGAGGGTAAAAGTACGCCAAGTACATGTTCCTTACCTAGCGATTCAACGGCAATGGCCGCAGTCACAGCGGAATCCAGTCCGCCGGAAAGGCCCAGCAGCACGCCTTCAAAGCCTGATTTATGCACATAATCCCGCAATCCAAGGCACAGGGCTCCCCATATTTGTTCTTCCCGGGAGAGACAGCTCGGATGGCATGCGCCTTCGTTTGTCGAAGCGTTGATTACCACGCAATCTTCCTCGAACATCCGTCCCCTGCCGAGAAGTGCGCCTGCCGGACCAAATCCCAGGCTTTGTCCGTGGTAGACATCGCTGCCGTTGCCGCCTACTAAATTGCTTGAGAAAAGATGCAGGTGATATCGGGAGGCCACATGGGAAAGACGCTGCTCGCGCAGCTCGTGAATCCCCATCGTAAAGGGGGCTGCCCCAAGGTGTACCAGGGCGTCTATACCTCTCATAATCATTGTCTTCAGAGGATGGTACGCATTTGCCTTCTGAATGTGTCCCAAAAGCGCATCCTCCCAGTCCCCATCGCATAGGAGAACCCCAAGCCGCCAGCCAAACAGCGTCACCATGCCGCAGCATAGCCCTTGAGCTACAGCAGGCGGAAGGTCTACCTGGGGATTGAGATTGATGGCCGTGTTCGCTACGACAATAAGCTTGCCGTCCTTGAGCAGCACGACGGCATTGCAGATCCTCTCATCATTCGGCATGAAGGCGGCAATGGGCGATCCCGTCAACAGGGGAGGGCCATCCGCCAGTTCCCTTGCCAGCGTGTGCAAGGCGTTCTGGCAAGACTCGACAAAACCGTCTACCGTCAGCATGTGCTGTGGCCTGACTCCGCAAAGAGCATGGTTGGGCGTTATGCATAAGTCCGCGCCGGAATCGGCTGCCGCGCGTGCGGCCTGGGCAATGCGCGCCGCATTGCCGCAAATATCCCCAGTGACGAGGTTAAGCTGAAGCATGACGAAATTCATTTGTTGCTCTATGTAAGTATTAATTTCAAATATAGCCGTGTAAAGGACCGCCCGGCGCACCCAGTGCATCCACACGCCGCTCCACTTCCGGGTCTTCTTCCAACGGCGGAGCTTGATGTGATTTGAAGCGTGCGTCGATGATCAGTGGTCCCGGACAGCCCCAGTGTTTGCACTGTGTGTTCGCTCCCACACCATAGATGTCCGTGGCCGGATCGGAACGGGTGAATACGGTCCACAAAAAGTTTTCCCAATTCGCCGCGCAAAAAGCGGGGTTATCCACAACAGCCAGCAACGGCAGTCCCCGTAGCGCATTCCCAAGTCCGGGAATGTGCTCCAAATGCAATGCCAGATCCTCCAGGCAAGGATCAGCCTTTCCTCTTTTTTCCTTGTGGGGAGGTCCTGCCAATAGCAGGATTCCTGGAGCTAGTACTTGGGGGCGGCAAAATCCTTCCGGTAAGCTCAATTCAGCGGGTATGGAAGCGGAAAGGGTACGTTTTCGCGAGCCAGCTGCCAGCCAGATGAGTTTGGAACCTGTATTCAGTTCCGTGCCGGTATAATCTAAAGTATCTGTTGTCGAACGGGTTAAAAAATGCAAGTCGCGCATAAAATCCGTACGTTCCAGCATGTGCTGAAAAAAATCAGGGATATTGCGCGTTTGTAGTCCAGGTGCATCTTCCCGCGCAGCCATAAGCATATATTTGGCCAGCGCCGTTTGTCCCGTGCCCAGCGTGACCAACGCACAGGTGAGTAACTCCTGTGGTTTGCGTTCCGTAGCATAGGGGATATAGCGTTCACTGCCGATGGCTAGCAGTAATGGATGTACCCCCGCACAATCTACGGCATGTACTTCATGCACTCCGGCAAAGGTTCGGGGTATGAGCGGGGCTGTGAGTTCATGGATGAACTCTCCGAAAACTGTATCTTCTTGCGGGGGTTTGCCCACGCTCGTAAAAGGCCAGATGGCATCTGGCCTGTGTCGGACGCTTTCTACCTGCAAGACCGGAAAATCGTGAGTCAGGCTATAATACCCCAGATGATCCCCAAAAGGACCTTCCGGTTTTAGGAATGGGGCGATTTTCCCACTGATGCAGAAATCCGCCTCCGCTACAGCCGGCAGTGTTCCTTCGCTTCGGATCAAGGGAATGCGATGCCCGCCCAACATGCCGGCGAATAGTAATTCGGGAAGTCCTTCTGGTAGCGGCATGATTGCGGCAAGCGTCAAAGACGGCGGCCCCCCCACAAAAATCCGCACGCGAAGTGCTTCTTTGCGCCGTAACGCCTGAGCATGGTGCTCACCTATACCACGATGGATCTGATAGTGCAGTCCGGCCTCGGTATCTTTTTCATATATGCCGCCGCTTAGCTGT
>WRKB01000139.1 GCA_009778295.1 Betaproteobacteria bacterium
CCGCCGTTTGCTGCACGGGGCCGGGCGCCGGGGAAGATGCGTCCGCGAGTGCTTTGGGCGGCGCACAGAGAGGCGGGTTTGCAGGGGTCGGCTCGTACAGGGGCACTATCCGGGGACTCCCCGCAATCTTTGGAAAAGACTCTCCCTTCGGCAACGGGGCGATGTCGATTTGCCCCATGAGGAATTTGTCCTTGCGTACCGAAACCGTGGTTTTCTGCTTGATCGTGAAGGGCTTGCGCAGGGGATTGAACGCGTCAAGCCCCTGGACGGCGACCATGATGCCTCGTTCGTAATTGGCTCTGACATCTGCGATTTCAACGTCTGCGCCGGGAGCGACCAGCAGCGTCTGGCCGTTGGGGACCGCGAGAGGCAGGGTTTTGTTGACCAGAACGATCAGATAGCTGAGGGTGGGAGTGCCGAGGGACACGCCGGGCTGTTCAAGCTCGACTCCGAAAAGGTTCAGGAATGCGTTGACGACCATGTTGTGCTGGTACACTTTCAATTCCAGATTCGGGAGGTTGTGCGAGGTTTCAATGCAAAAAGCCGGAATCCCGAGCTGCGTGAGCGCATAGTAGGTGGCGGACTTCCTGTGTTCCTTGTAGAGCGAGTTTTCGCTGGCCGTCCGCATGTTGAGGAAGCGAAAGAGGTATTTCGGATCGCTTATTTCCTTGTTCACCTCTTGCAGCACGCGCTCCGCATACTGTTGCAGATGGATGGTCTCTCCGTTCGCGGGGACCGTGTAGGCGGCGGCATCGGCAATGATGGACTGTCCGTAGCGCTGCGGATTCAGCACGGGGCTTACCCATTCCGGGCGAAAGAATCCCGACCCGTCGTGCAGCGTAATCAGGGCATTGCTTTCAGCCATAAGGCTTTTCAGGATATCCACGATGCTTTTTTCAGGATCGTCGGGCAGCGCCTCGGCGAACTTGCGGTTCATATCCGTGCCGTTACCCCGCTGGTTATCTATAATGGAGCGGAAATTCGCCCTGGGAACGATAATGAGGTTGCCGCGCTTCAGCCTGACGTTGGTATACAGATCCGCCGAGAGATAGGCCCCCGGCTCGTTGCCGTGGATGCCGCCGAGGATCATGACCGTGGGACCGTCGATTCTCCCGAATATTTTATATACTTCCAATTCCTGCGGGGTGCCCTTACCGAAGATTAAATGCTGATTTTTGCCTGCCGGCACTTGTAGCGCGGCGGCGGCAAGACGTGCGGGGGACATGAGGCAAATGCCTACAGCGAGAAAGAGCAGCGCTTTCACGGGAGCGTGCAGGAGCATGCCGCTTCCTGGGCGCGCATTTTTTTCGCAGCGCTTGCCGGCATCGGCAGGCAGTGACGGCGGGTCACTTTTTCTTTTCAACATATGGCGCTACAGCATCGGCTTTCAAGTCGTATCCCGATCTGCCCAGGTCGGTTTCTTTCTTTTCAATGGCGAGCGTGCCGTATACCGTCACTTCATCCATAGCCCGGATGCCTTTGCGCGGCCTGTTCAGCGTCACATGGATGATCTGGTTTGCCGGCGGCGGCGGAACGTGTATGCACGCCCCGAAATACGGCACAAGCAGAAACTCTTTCAACTCTGCTTTGCCGGTAAAGTCCAGCGAAGCCACAAAGCCGGAAATTTCTATGGCTTTGCCCTGTAAAGCCGGGTTGGTGGGAGCCTCGTCCCACATTTTTTTGATTTTTTTCATGGCGTCTTCGGCTCGGGGGTCGTTATCCTCCAACATATCCAGGTTAAGGCCGTCAAAAACCCCGGCGGGATTCCAGTTGGGCGGAATCAGCTTTTCCCAGGTCATCTCGGCATAACGTCCGTCAGGATTTGCAGCGCCGGGGAAGTCGCAAATGGATTTTTCCGCTACGCCGGGCTGCTCTTCCGGATAGGCTTCCAGCGATGCGCGGCCTGCCCCGGCGGGAAACAGCACAACGAGGAAGACCGTCAGAAAAATAGGAATGCATTGCATAAGAGGTGCTGCCTGCTGATCAGTATTCAGCGTATGTTTTTCTGTTGATACGCTCAACCCGTCCACATGCTGAGATACTATTTTGGGTAGAGGTTCGATCCGGACTTGTTCACACGCGGCTTCAGCGGCGTACTCTGCCCCACAGTTCCAGACGCGGTCCGGCGTCCAGAAGAACTTCCAGGGGCACGTCCACGTGTTGAGCGCCTGCGATAAAGGGGGCCACTTGATAGGGTTGGAAATGGATGCGCAGACCGGCGGGAAACAGGCTGAAGCTGGAATAATTGTCCAGATCAGGAGCGGTGCCGTTTTTGAGCATGGTTTCATCCAGGTCTTCGCCCAAGGTTTTTCTGAGGGCGTCTGAGCAATAGGCGGACAAACGTTCCAGGGCGGTATCCGTAGCCACGATCAGATCTTCAAACAGCAGCCGCTGACCGCTTTCCACATCATAGGAAAGGGTGATGATGTCGTTGTTGCCGTGGATGCCGCCCGTATAGGTCCATATTTCATAGGTCACGGTAAGGCTGCGGGACGAGGCGTAACTGACGGTGTAACTGGCCCTGAGTTCGTTGCGCGTCTGACGCTGGCTTGCGTGGTCGTCGTCCAGCCCCTTGGTGAAGGTATCTACCACGCGATGCGCCCAGAGCGCGATATCCTGATCGATAAGTATCTTGTCGAAAATAGGGTAGTGGACATCTATGTCGACAATATCGCCCGGCCTGACGATGGAGGCGTCCTTGAAACGCTGATCGGCGGGTGAAATATCTTGAAACCCCGTCAGCGGCTCAAGCAATTCCGGGGGTGTCTGCACGGCTGACTGGCCTTGGAGAGAGTCAAGGAGAGGCGCGTCCGGCGGGGAGATAGGAATGAAGGACTGCGCCGCCATTGCGGCACAGGAAGTAAGAAAGCTCATGAACAGTGCAAGGACGGCGGCCCGGGTCATGTTTGCCCCACGCGGTGACGATTTGACAGCTATATCACCAAGTTTTTCGGCCCGCAATCGGGAACTTTGCGGTTTTTTGCTTGCCATGCATGGGCGGCGACTGTACACACGAGCTTCAAGCCCGTTTTGCGGGCTTTGGCTTTTGAGGCATGCGGCAAGGAGGGGGCTGGGCCCGTGGAAGTATGGACAGCTATGATGCGCTAGCTCTTTTTTCAGGCGGCTTGGACAGCATTCTTGCCGTCCGCCTTGTCGAAGAACAGGGCCTGAAAATAAAATGTCTGCATTTCGTATCCCCCTTTTTCGGGCGGATCCGGCAGATATCCCATTGGCAGGAGCGCTTCGGCCTGGATATCGATACGGTGGATGTCGGAGACGCCATGGTGCGCCTTTTGGTGCAAAGGCCCGTCTACGGCTTCGGCAAGGCGCTCAATCCCTGCGTGGACTGCAAAATTCTCATGTTGCGCGAAGCGAAGGCGCGTATGGAACGCTACGGGGCGCGCTGCATCATCTCCGGCGAGGTGCTGGGCCAGCGGCCCATGTCGCAGCGCCGCGACACCCTGCATGTCATCCTGCGCGACGCCGGAGTGCAAGGACTTCTTGTCCGGCCGCTTTCGGCCAGATTGCTGCCGGAAAGCGCCGCGGAATGTTCCGGCCTGATTGACCGCGAAAAATTGTGCGGTATTTGGGGGCGGGGCCGCAAAGAACAGCGTGTGCTGGCGGAACGCTTCGCCCTCCCGGAAATCCCTGCGCCGGCAGGCGGCTGCAAGTTGACGGAACGGGAAAACGTGTGCCGTTACTGGCCTGTGCTCAGGCATGCCCCAAGCCCCAGCGCGGAGGAATTCCGCCTTGCGGACAGCGGGCGGCAGTTCTGGTCGAACGCGGGGGAAGGGCCGTACTGGCTTTGCGTGGGCCGTCGGCAAAGCGATAATGAGTGTTTGACGCGCGACGCCTTTCCGGGCGACGCGATCTTCGAGCTCGCGGATCTCCCCGGCCCCCTGGCCGTGGGCAGGCAGTTCGGCAGCCGG
>WRKB01000140.1 GCA_009778295.1 Betaproteobacteria bacterium
CCGAATTCCTGTAAAATTTCTCCCACGAACTCCACGCGACGGACTCGGCGGGTCAGGTCGGCAGCCCCGCCACGTAGGATGAACACCACGTGGTTTTCCCGTTTACGTTCACCCGCTATGACTTCTACAGCCACGAAATGAAAACCGAAGCGGGAATGCAGGCTGCAATACTGACGGGAGACAAGGAAATAGTTTTTTTCTGTAAAAAACGATGACTGGCTGGCCGGGTCAATGTGCGGATTCGCGGTGGATTCGAAGAGTACTGATACAAAACCTTTGCTGTCCATGGGAGGGGGACCTTCCCAAGCTTTGGCGTTCATTCCCTGCCACAGGGCTTTCATGCTTTCGCATTTGATATGTTCCAAGGGAATGTAAGGGCCTTTGACTTCTTCGGGAAAAGCATCATCAAGGTTGACGACCCAGAATTGTTTGGCTACATCGGCCATGAGTTGTTTAACTCGGTTGAGGGAATGATCTTTGTGCGAACCCAAGCGGAACATGGCATCCACAGCACGTTCCGCACAATAACGTCCGATGTCGTGGAACGTAACGCAATTGGCAGCTTTGAATTCCGGGGTGTCAGGCACCACTGTCAGCGGGAGCACATGCTGGGCCACTTTTTTCAACAATTCGTACAAGGGGCTTGCGTTGATGAAATTGGGCGGCGTATTTGCCAGAAACAGCAGCTCTTCCACTCTTCCCGGATAGACGAAACCGGATTCCGCGCAGACGGTAATTTCCTGCCCTTGCGCTACGGTCTCCATTACCTTGTCCAAGTCGAACAGGGCGGGGATGGCAAGTTCCCGGCACATGCCCGCCAGACGGCTGGCGGCGGTTCCACGCGCGCACAAAATGCCTGCTGCGCGATCTAACAAGGAACACCATTCTGCGCTGTCGAATTCGGCGATTACAATGCTGTTTTCCGGAACATTCTGTGCTTCTTCCTTGTTGCGAACCTTGTGGGCCAAGCCGCACACAATGCCGGGACAAGCGGTATTACCTCCAGAGAGCAGTGGCGGAATGGCTATTTTGGGGGAATCCGACTGGCTGGATTGGGCCGTCAGATGCCGTAAAGGGCGTACATGGAGTATGCGTAAGGTCCCGTCTGGTTCAAAAAACCATTCCATTTCCTGCGGGGCGCTGAAGAGTAGTTCCGCATCCCCGGCATGATTCGCGACGGCATGGATTTGCGATCCCATCAAAAGGGGAGGGGCGGCCTCACGTTTCAAGCCGGAACAAGGCAGCTTGGAGACATGGTTGCCGTCACGCGCTACACGATACACATCTATGGAACTGCCGCCACATTCCACAGTTTCGGGCAGCGAGTCGCCGGCATAGAGATAAATATCTGTATCGGAAAGATTGAAAGGATTGCGGGAATAGCAAACTCCCCCTACCTGCGGACGGCCGACAGCAAAGCACCCCACGCAAATATTGGTGCCCACATCCGGCAAGCCTCTGTTGAAGCGGTAGATGACCGCCTCGGGGTCATATTTTTTCGCCAGCACCGCCTTAAAAGCATCAATAATTGCTTCATCTGAGGAACTTTCGAGTGGCAGCACAGGTCCCCAGAGAGACATGCCCCCCATATCCCCCGTACCATTCGGCCAGACGCGCCCCCGCCACAAAAGGCGCTGGCGCGGTAAGAGTATATTTTCGCGCAAATTATGGATAGTGCCTAAAAGGACGTCTTCCACCGCTGCGGGAAGTGGCGCCTTAAGAATACAGGTGCGTAACGTTGTGCATAACTCATAAAGATGAGCAGGTTTCATGCCGCCGGCAGCCTGAATACGGCGATTAAGTTCTTCTTGTAATTCTCCATGCAAAAGGCTCATCTGACAGGCTGCGGCGGTAAAGATATAGCCCGGCGGCACACAGTCGCTGGTGAAGGCAGCCTTAAGAAATGCCAAGCGAATCATGGCAGGATCGCATAGTTCGGGGGTAAGTTCTTTGTGCCCGAGCGGCAGACAAAGCGGGCCGTGCAAAGGAGCAAGCTCTTCCTTAAGTAATTCGCTCACGGCTGTTTGGATGCGTTCAAAACTTTTTTCAAGCTCGGGATTGCGTTTTTCAGAAAGTTCGGAAAGGCGACGCAGACACTGCAGTCCTTGGGTGGATAAGTTCGTGCATACAGCTTGAAGAGCCTGCATGCTGTACGGACGGGACTCATACAGGTAGACTTCCATACTCGCCATGGCTTCCTGAAGCTGGTTCCAGGCATTGAGAAGGAGCTTGAAACGGTAATGTCTGGATGCAAATAGTTCTTTTTCGCCTTCCAGCCGCTGGGTTTTTTCTTTGCTGACAAGCCGCTTCAGAAAACGTAGCATTTATTTCCCTTCGCCATGCTCATTGTTGAGAGAACTCAAATGACTGGCGTCTTCAATAAGATGCCAGAGTTCATTGAAGTTTGGCGGTTTCATAACGTAACCAAAAGCCCCCAGACGCAGCCCGTGAACGGCTGAATCCGGGTCGGCGTGACCGGAAAGCATGATGATTTCAACTGTTGGGTATAGGCTTTTAATTTTTCCCAAAGCGGTCAATCCATCCATGCCAGGCATTTTGACATCCAAAACTACCACATCGGGCAGGTCTTGACCTAGAAGTTCAAGAGCCTCCTCGCCGCTGTGCGCACAGCGGCATATGCAACCCCGACGCGTAAGGCGTTTGGATAGAAGATCCGTCGCCTCACGTTCGTCATCAACCAGAAGAATGCGTATAGCTTCCATGTCGTGTCTCCAGTCTAGAACTCATTTTATAAATCAGCCTGGGACTGACTTATGAGTATCGCTTCTCCGAAAAACGCGGTTTTTGACGCGCTTCGGCTGTTAATACCGGTATCCAGTCCTTACGGGCAGGATAGAAGCTATTCCATAATGAAAATGAATCTTATCGGGATCACAAAGAATTGTATTCCCGGTAATAATACTAACTTGTTATTGACATAATTTCTACAAACATTTTTCTAGATTTTATCTTGATTTTTCTCCATGTTTTTCGTACAAGCGACCTACACGTATGCCAAGTACATGTTATGGAGTGAGATATGCCGCAGGTTGCCGCCCGTATCAACGACGAACAGGAAAAATGGCTGAAAGACTATTTTCGTACTAAAAGCGCGGGAGCTGAATTTATCCTCCCTTGGGCTGTGGATACGTTTTTTCGCGCCATAAGTTCCATTAAGGGGATTTTTAGCGGAGCCGAACTCAAAACCATTGTGGAAGCCTATAAGGATATGAGGCTGTTGCCGGATCATACCCGACAGTCTTATCTGTTGCTGCGGATTGCCGATGCCTGCGATGTGGGGAGCCTGCACCTCAAGCACGGAGCTAGCAAGCCCAGTCTGGAAGCAAAAGTGAAGCGCCTTGACGACACTCAGGCAACGGCGCTTATGGTCTGGGCGTCGGCTTTCTGGGTAAGTCGCAACTGCTCGGCTGAGAATCTGGATGAGTACATTAAAGCCTATTGATTGTTCCGTTGATGCTCACCGTACATCAGCGGCATTCAATGAAAAAGCTTAGGATTGTTGCTTTACGGCGAAGGTTAAATACAGGTCGCCTTGCCAACGGCCGATGCGTCTTCCCATGCCTTTCAGCCGGACGGGTTTTCCCGCCGTATAATCTTTAGGCAGCTTGATTTCCACGGTGGAGACTTCATCGCCTATCCCTCTGCGAATCTGAAGGCGGATACGCGCCCCGGGTCTCAGCATGGAAGGGGGCAGATGGAAAGTCTGTTCCTCATCGATCTGTCTGCGCATCCAGTTTTTGACCGCTTTGCCTATCCCCTGGCTAAAGTCCAGATTGAGATATCCCTTGTCCCATTCGCCTTCTGCATCTATTGGAGAGTCGCTTTTTTCGCTGGTATTCGACGGCGGCGGCTGCGGAGGAGGGGGGGGAGAGGTACTCTGCATCTGGGCGTAAATATCTTCAAAAACGCGGCGGGCGAAGGG
>WRKB01000141.1 GCA_009778295.1 Betaproteobacteria bacterium
GCTGGAGCGGCTCGGGGCATTTCGTCAGGAAAAACGATTGACAGGCGGAGCATTCTGGAATAGCTTCCCAACCGGGTCTTGGGAAAGGCGGCGAGCCGCCCCGCAGGCCCCGCGCCCCGGTCGTTCAGCGCGGCGGGGGAAGCGTATTCCGGAGCAGTAGTTAAGTCGGTTATAACGCCGGCCTGTCACGCCGGAGGCCGAGGGTTCGAGTCCCTTCTGCTCCGCCAATTTTTAATCTAGCTAAGTCCCGCAAGGTCTAAAAAGCCTCGCGGGACTTGGCTTTTCTGTAGCATGGTGCTCCGGTGTAGTCTCACAAAGCCTATGGACATCCCGCGCTCATGACGGTGTATCTGTCGGTAGAGCGCCTATGACGGATACCGATACCGTCAGCATGAAATGCCTACAGTACAAGGCTTTTCCAGATTGACGGTATTTTCTCCTCCAGGCGGGATACATGGATACCGTCAGACTGAGAGGACTACCAACATGAAGTTGTCCGATACTTTTTTGCGAGGCATCAAGGCAACCGGCAAGCCACAAAAGCACCCACGGTTACGGGAAGAAGTAGGAAAACAGTTTAGGGGAGTCTGTCCACGCGCCCTGTCAGCCCCGTTTCCGGCATTTCCTCACGGTGGTCGGAGGCGGGGCTTTCGCGCGTCCTGGGCAATGTGGGGGAGTCATGGCATAAAAAACCCCGACACGGATGCCGGGGAGGCTCAGATCCGTTGCCATACAGGCCGACAATCTGAGGGGTGATTTATGGGGATGGACGCGCTATGGGCGTTTTTCCTTGTTGGCGAGATACAGGCCGAAAGCCGCGACGGCAAGTACGCATATGGTGAAAAGGATCGTGGTATTCATCGTCTTATCCTCCATTCGAGGTACAGAGCAACAACTATCAGGAAGAAGCCGAAAAGGACAGCATAATTAGTGACATTTTTCCAGGGCATCGGCGGTGATTTTTCCACCTTGCCAAAAGTCTTATTGTAACTTATAAAAACTTATGAGTGATATTCAATGGACTCCAAAGGCATTACGCCAGGCCAGGAAGCTCCCGCCCATTGAACAGGGCAATATTGCTGATGCCGTGGCTACCTTGCGCGACTGGCCGCATGTGGAGCAGGTAAAGGCTTTGACTGGAAAGCCCGGCTACCGTCTGCGGGTGGGCAGGTATCGAGTGTTGTTCACCATCCATGCCGGTATTCCGTTGGTAGTCCGTATTGAGGAGGTCAAGAAAAGAGATGAACATACCTACTAATCATCAGGTCATTACACACCACGGCGTACCTGTGGCGGTGGTAGTACCCTACGAAGAATACGCCGCTGCTTTCGTCTTGGAATCCCTACAGGAAGCGAAAGAGCCGACTGTACCGCATGAGGTGGCCGCTCGTGTTCTGAAAGAGCAGGTGTCCCCCATTCGCGCATGGCGTGAACACTTGGGGCTGACCCAAGCCGAAGTTGCTGCTCGTATGGAGGTATCGCAATCCGCCTTTGCTCAGATGGAAGCGCCGGAGAGCAAGCCACGCATGAACACTTTGGCGAAAATCGCCGCCGCTTTGGGCCTTGCTCCGGTACAAATCAGGTGGTGAATCCGAAAAGGAGAGTGACCCTGCCTATATGACACCGGAAAAAATTGTTGGTATTTTTGGTTGTAAAAATACTCTCCATCTGATTATAAATAGTTATCATTTAATTTTGCGTACTTCTGCTCTGCCAGATTTGGGCTTCGTTAAGAGGCAACAGGGCTGGAAACCATGCGTTTGAGCCTGGCTGTCCTGAACAGAAAACGGGGGGAGGAACGAACCATGCAAAAAGAAGCAGAATGCCCATGTCCCCATACCGATTGCGAGCGACATGGAGATTGTGTTGCGTGCTTCATGTACCACGATTCTCAGGAGCAATTTACATACTGTCTGAGTCAGCAGGGGACAGCAATCAGCTCACTGCGGGACAGAGTCATCGACAGGCTGCAAACAGCCAGGATACCTATGCTGGGGCACATAACATGAGAGCTATACTGAGGTAGTTTCGATTGGCCCTGTTGCAGGAAGCGGTTGATTTGCGAAGTCTGTCTGCCCGCCAATACCGGAGGTTATATGAAAAGTTTCAAATTGCATCTGGCCGTCATTCTGGCATGTGTCCTCTGTGTTCCCGTCAGTTCCGGCGCCGCTGAAAAAGATTCTGTAGTATTTATCGCCACAGGCGGCACCATCGCCATGAAAATTGATCCTGTCAAAAAGGCTCCTGTTCCGGCTATCTCCGGCGAGGATTTGCTGGCTACCGTGCCGGATATCGCCGACATCGCAAAAATCGAAGTAAAAAACATTTCCAATGTGCCTTCGTGCGAAATGTCGCCGGAACGCTGGGTGGAACTGCAAAAAGCTGTGACAGCCGCCTTGCAGCGTCCGGAGGTGGCCGGCGTGATCATTTCCCATGGAACCGACACGCTTGAAGAAACTGCGTATTTTCTTGATCTTACGGTAAAAAGCAACAAGCCGGTGGTGCTCATCGGCGCGCAGCGCAATGCTTCAGAAAGCGATTTTGATGGTCCGCGCAACCTGCGCAATGCCGTGCGGATCTGCGTTTCTCCCGAGGCCCGGGACATGGGGGCCATGGTCGTGCTTAACGGACACATCAATGCCGCCCGCAATGTGGTAAAAACCAACACCTCGGACGTTGAAACCTTC
Source organism: Betaproteobacteria bacterium (assembly GCA_009778295.1). Taxonomy (GTDB): domain Bacteria; phylum Desulfobacterota; class Desulfovibrionia; order Desulfovibrionales; family Desulfovibrionaceae; genus WRKB01. The sequence continues at coordinate 2,688 of WRKB01000141.1, forward strand.
AAGTCCGGGGATCTGGGCGAACTCGGCGTAGCCGACTATGACCGGGTGATTTTTTACCGCGCGCCGCTCCATCGCCAGCATGTGCCCGTAACCGCTGATGTCCTGCCCAAAGTAGACATCATTTACATGTACGGCGGGGCCGATGGCGGACTGATCAAGGCCGCTGTGGAACGCGGGGCCAAGGGCATCGTTCTGGCCGCTCTCGGCTGGGGCAACATCTCGACCAAAGCCTATGAAGTGGTCAAGGAAGTGATCGCGGGCGGCACGCCTGTGGTGGTGTCCACACGGGTGTGGAACGGCCGCGTCCTCCCCCATTACGGCTATCCCGGCGGAGGCAAAACCCTCAAAGAGGCCGGCGCGGTTTTCGCCGACAATCTCTCGCCGCAAAAAGCCCGGCTGCTATTGATGCTGGCCATGCAAACCACCAGGGACCAGGGAAAACTTCAGGAGTACTTCGACAAGTAGCGATGTCTCCATTCCCCCGGAGGGGCCGGTTCTTCAGCCGAACAAGGGGCTGCCGGCCCGCGCCGCGGCTGAACGCGCCATTATTTTCGGCCGCCTGATGACGCGATACGTACGTATCCAATCTGCTCAAAAGCGCGGGCACAATATTCGCAGTCGCCGGCAGTCCATCCTTCGCCGCTGCATTCAGTTGTAAGCCCTGTTTCGGGATTCTGCAATTTGATGCTTGGAGTGGAACATCCCCAAGCGCATAGAGAAAAAGCTAACATCAATAGTATTCTATACATATTGACGCCTTATTTTATCTTCTCGTCCAAGGATATCCCGGCAGCCTCCAGTCTGGCAAGCACTCTCGACACCAGGGATCTGGGAACGCCATTCTCCTCGTGCAGGCAGAAGGGATGTTCCTTCATGCGCGCATGGGTCTTGAAGCAGAGCACGCAATAGCCGTGGAACTCGCAGGCGACCGTGCAAGGACAGTGGTGTTCTTTTTCTTTTTTGTGCTTGGTGTACGGCATCAGTTTTTCATTTCCTGTTCGGAGCCCGGGGCCGCAAGCTTGCCGGCGGCGGCCCGCCGGAGCATAGTCTGCTGTCCCCAGTCGTTGCGGTCTATTCGCACAATTTTGTAACCTTATCCTATCAAAATGGTATGTGAACGCAATACGTCCAAATAAATTTTCCTTAGCCGGGAGCCTTGTTTCCTGATGCCTCCGCGCCGGCAGAGCCGGAGCCGTTTTACTTTGGAATCGCGCCGGCGGCCGTGCGGTCGTCCGCAAGCGGGCGGCCCGGCGTGCCTTTACCC